>CAZQOH010000128.1:0-6604 GCA_964594355.1 uncultured Desulfobacterales bacterium | reverse complement strand
ACCCTCTCTTATTTTAATGCCTGATTTGTCCAAAACCTTTTGAAGACATACACTGTTCTTGATCTTCAGCCACAATCATTGTGGCTTCTGAATGGTCAATAATAAAAGAGATTTCACTCAGAATGGAGTCCTGAAAAATGCCAAAAGGGATACCCCTGGCAACCTGTGTAGCTAACTCTGCATAAAGCCATTCCGGACGATTGCCGCAGATAATCCCTAAAGTTTCTCCAGGATTGAGTCCAAGAGAAATCAGCCCCAGCGAAAAATCACGAACATGTTCCAAATACTGTTGCCACGTTACCGATTGCCAGATGCCGAACTCCTTTTCGCGGAGGGCAATACGATTGTTACCAAATCGCTCGGCATTTTTTACCAAAAGTGAGGGAAGAGTCTGTGGAATTTCTTGTGAAATGGACTTAACCAAGTTTATTTTCCCTATTTAAAGACGTGAATAAGTCTTCTGATCTTCTCCCAGATATGCCTTGATTACTTGAGAATTTTCCTGAATCTCTTGCGGGGAGCCTTCAGCAATTTTTCTTCCAAACTCCAGTACACATACACGATCTGAGATATCCATAACAACGCCCATGTCATGTTCTACAAGTATCATACTGACTCCCCATACGCTATTTACGTTGAGTATAAACCTGGCCATATCTTCAGTTTCTTCAAGGTTCATGCCGGCCATGGGTTCATCCAAAAGTAGAACCTCGGGGCGCATGGCCAGAGCCCTGGCAAGCTCAACCCTTTTTTGGAGTCCGTAAGATAGAGTGCCCACCACCTTCTTGCGAATTGCCTCTATTTCAAGAAGATCAATTATCTTTTCCTCTATTTCCTTTCGAAGTTCTAATTCCTCCCGGATTGCTCGACCAAAATAGATCATATCGGAAAAGATCCCTGACTTAAGAAAAGCGTGTCGCCCCAGCTTGATATTATCCAGGACAGTCATTCCCTTAAAAAGCTCGATATTCTGGAACGTCCGTGCAATCCCAAGCTTTGCAATAGCGTGGGTGTGAACCCGAGAGATGTCTTTCCCTTTAAAGAATACTTTACCTTCCTGGGGGTTATAAAATCGACTGATACAATTCAAAAGACAGGTTTTCCCCGCGCCATTGGGCCCAATGATTGCGAAGATCTCGTCCTGAAAGAGGCTGGTGCTAATTTGGCTCAAGGCTTGAACCCCTCCGAAAGCCAGGGAAAGGTTTTCAACCTCTATAATGGTTTTGTCATTCAATTGCTTCCGACCTCATTATATTTAAATCTAATTTCGATTTTTTCTCAAAGTCACTAAATATAGAAAAATACGAATTAAATTGTCAAGATTATAATTTACGTCACATTACCAGAAGGATGCCGAAACACATACCGAATTATAACTGGACTCGAGAGCATTTTTAAACTATAATCTTCAAAACCAGGGAGGTAAACCTCATGAAGTCCATTAAAAAAAGTATAGGAAAATTGCTGGAGGAAATAGCACAAAAATATTGGGATCGAGATGCCCTCATTCACTCTGAAATTGGTGTTCGATATAATTACGCCCTTTTATCATGGGAAGTAGATCGTGTCTCCCAGGGGTTTATTAAGTCAGGCATACAAAGGGGTGATAAGGTTGCCGTTTGGGCTCCGAACATCCCGAAATGGATTATATCTTTTTTGGGGCTTGCCAATATGGGAGCAATCACGGTACCCATTGATCCAAACGCCAAAAGAGATGATCTCTTTTATATCCTGAAGCAGTCGGAATGTAAAAGTATTATCATTGTGGGGGACTCAGAAGAAGATAAATATATTAATGCCGCCCTTTATGCAAAGTCCAATATTTCTTCTCTAAATAATATTATTGTGATTGACGACAAATCTCATCCTGAGATGATTTCATGGAATGAACTGATATCCATGGGAGAAAAAATTGAAAAAAAAGTGTTTTTAAAAGCAAAAGAAGCAGTTGACTCTAAAGATCCAGTGGCAATTATGTATACGTCAGGCACTACGGGCAAACCAAAGGGTGTCGTATTAGACCATTTAGGCTTGATCAATAAATCCATGTTTTCCACAGAGCGCCAGGGGATAAACCACAAAGACAGACTCAGCCTCTTTTTTCCTCTTTTTCATATGTTTGGAAATACCTGCATAGCCCTTGCAGGGCTTATCAGAGGTGCGGCTCTAATAATGCCTTGTCAAACCTTCGACCCTGCCAAGATCCTTAGCGCTATGTACAATGAAAAATGTACGGCGGTTTATGGATCACCGAGTATGATCATCGCTCTCATAGACCATCCCGATTTTCAAAAAAGTATGTGGACGTCGGTTGTTAAAGGCATAATTGGCGGTGCACCCTGTCCCATGGAATTAATGAGAAGACTTGTTGAGGATATCGGTGTGTCCCATATTACCGTGGCTTACGGCATAACAGAAACTTCTTCCTGGATTACCATGACAAACCCTGATGATCCTATTGACTTAAGGGTTTCGACGATCGGAACACCGCTGGCCTGTAATGAAATCAAGATTGTGGATCCTGCTACCGGTAAAGATATCCCGTTTAGAACACAGGGAGAGCTCTGTACAAGAGGGTTTTTAATGAAAGAATATTACAGAAAGCCCGCTGCTACGGCTGCTGCCATTGATCGAGAAAACTGGTTTCATACAGGTGATTTAGGGGAAATGGATGAAAAAAACTATGTAAAGATAACGGGTCGGTTGAAAGATGTGATTGTCAGAGATGGTATTGAAATCTACCCCGTAGAAGTTGAGGAAATCATATACACTCTTCCGGAAGTGTCGGAAACTCAGGTTTTCGGTTTCCCCCATCCTAAAAAAGGACAGGAAGTCGCGGCCTGGGTGAAATTGAAGGAAGGATCACGTTTAACCCTTGATGAACTAACAAAATATGTTAAGAACAACCTTGATGCGAAGATAGCACCTCATTATTTAAAAATCGTTTCTGATTTTCCCATGACAGGGAGCGGCAAGGTGCAAAAGTTTAAACTGGCGGAAATGGCGCAAAGGGAGCACTCAGGAGAATATGAATCAGCGATACTTTATTGAAGGTATTCCCTTATTATGCTTGACTAAAAATAGAGAATTTTTTGACTTCCCCATTATTTCAAAATGGAAAATCTTCCACCTATCCTAACTGTTTGCCTTGACAAGAAATAAGAATGATGTATAATACCGATGTATACAGTACTGGAGGTGCGACATGGTACGAACGCAGATTTACTTGACAGAGCGCCAGCGTGATGAACTGGCTGCTATAGCCAAGATCGCGGGAAAGAAACAAAGCGAGCTTATTCGAGAGGCCGTCAATCGCCTAATCGATCAATCGGGCCGCAGTCGGCGGGAAGCTGTATTGCGCGAGGCTGCCGGAATCTGGAAGGACCGTAAGGATCTTCCTGACTTCAAGGCAACACGAGCCGAATGGGACAGGAACTAATCATGGCAGGGTCAATCCTTCTCGACACAGATGTTCTTGTTGACTTTCTCCGTGGCCATAGCAAAGCGGTGGCCTTCGTCAACGCCCACTCTGCCCGGATCATCTTGTCATCCATCGTCGTTGCGGAGTTGTACGCTGGAGTGAAGGGAGATGCGGAACAAGCTGCCCTGGAGGACTTCGTCTCCCTCTTCCGTGTTGTCCCTGTAAGTGCGAAAATCGCTAAGACCGGAGGCCTTTACAAGCGCGATTACGGCAAGTCACACAGCGTCGGCCTTGCAGACGCCATCTTGGCTGCTACCGCTGAGGCTGAGAACGCGGAACTTAAGACCTTCAACAGAAAGCACTACCCCATGTTGAAAGGACTTAGGCCAGCTTACAAGAAATAGAAGGTCTTCAATAGTATCAAGACACTCCAGCGGACGCAAAAAAAGCCGGATTTTGTGGGACACCCTTCAGTTTTGCAGTTTCAATAAATACTCATTTTATAGGATCTTGGGAACGTTGGTGCCTTGTGACTTTGCTTCAAGGGCATAGCGCAGTTATGGGTGAAAGAGTCGTCATAATAGGGGACATCCTAATATTACTGAGTACACTTATTCTGATATTAGCAAGATATCATACTGCAAGATATCATACTGCAAATCAAAAAAGAAGAAAGTTGCTTCCTGTCCATAAGCATTTGCAACCCGCTGTTTTATATGTTAAGATTATCTTAAAAGTTGACGTCAGAAAATTTTGGTTTTTAGATCTCAACTTGTAATAAACTCTTTGAAGAATGAGGGCTTTTACTGGATAAAACAAGGCGTTATATAGGAGTGTCTCCTATAGCAAAGTTTTTACCGGATAGAAAAGCATAAGTGTAATTAGTAAACAATGTCCCCTATTATGACAAGAAGATGATGAGACAAAGGAGCATAGATCGAAGAAAAGAGGACCATAAGGTCCGAGAGCAAATCCGGCGACACGACCAGCTCTTCAAGGTCGGGCAGATCATCACCTCTGAAACCAATCTCGATATTCTCTTTGAAGTCATTATGGATCAAACAAACCGAGTCATGGAGACCGAACGAAGTACGGTATTCCTGCATGACAAGGAAACCAGGCGGCTTTGGTCCCTCGCGGCCACTGGAGTCAGGGGAGATGTTATCCAAATCCCTTCTGATCATGGTGTCGCAGGCTGGGTCTTTCAAAACAAGACGCCCTTGGTGATCAACGACCCTTATCATGACGCTCGATTCAACCCGGAAATAGACAGGAAACTCGGTTACCATACCAGAAACATCCTCTCCATCCCGCTCATCAATCGAAATGGAGAGTGCATCGGGACACTTCAGGCCCTCAACAAGGTATCAGGGAATTTCGAAGAAGAGGAAATCGAGCTGCTGACATCCATATCCCACTATGTATCCATTGCCCTTGAAAACTCGAAACTGATTAAAGAATTGAAAAAGAAAAGACGTGAACTTGAGAGGGAACTCAAGACACGGGCGGAGTTCGGTTATATCTTTATCAGCATCGTTCTCATGATCAGCTTCTATACCTTCTTCACGGTTATATTAAAGCATTTCTACCTGACTGAAGGCCTCAAAACCCTTGCAGATCGCATATCCCATGTCCTGGAAGGGATTTTCATCCTCGCTTCCATTTTCATTGTTCTCAGGAGCAAACTGCCTCTCTCCGATTTCGGTTTGAACCTTCACCGGGGCAAACAGGCACTCATCGAGTCATCGTTGGTTTCCCTTCTCATCATGATCGGCCTTGTCCTGTCTAAAGCAGTGCTCCTGGAGAAGACCTCACTATTCCAAAAAGGATCCCTTATGTCCTTGCATTCTGTGGACCTGTCCTATGCTACCTATCTCTTCATTGCGCCCCTGCAGGAATTCATCACCAGGGGAGTATTCCAAGGTACAATTCAGCGATTAATGGTCGGACGATTAAACTGGTTATGGGCCGTACTTTTAACCTCTTTTCTGTTCGGTATGTTTCATATCCATGAATCAATTGTGCTTGGATTGACAAGCATTTCCTTCAGCACCCTGTGGGGGCTCATGTACGTAAGGCACAGGACTATTGTGGGTATCAGCCTCTCTCATTTCCTGATTGGCAATTGGGCCGGCTTGATCGGATTTTGGTCCTTGATAACAGTGTTTTGAGTGACGGAGCCGCTCTTATTATCGATAGCTGACATACTTTCTGAATTCTGTCGGGCAAAATCGTACTATACGATGATTTCCCATTTTGGGCATTGGTAGTAATCCAGCTTAGCCTGATTAACAGGGTATCGACCACAGTTGAAATATCTCCAGTAGGGGGTATTATATGAGAGACAGCAGTTCCGTAAGCGGTCATATAGAGGGCATCGTAATTTCGTGCAGCACTTGTTGCAGCTCCCGCAGGCCCCTTCCCCCCCATTCCCACCTGTCTGAAACTCGAACCTTAGTACGGTCCGGCCCGGTCATTGGCCTCCCCGTCAGGGAAACGGACATATAATGGCGGTAGTCCCGATCCCCAATGAGCATAAAGACATGGCGATAGGCAAATCTCATCATGGAAGGGAAGTATCCCACAAATTTCCAGAATCGAAACGTACCAAAATAACAATGAGTCACAACAGGTGCCGCAATGTAGATACCAACACCCGTAAAAATGCAAAATGAAAAAATCGTGAAAAATAGTATTCTATAGAAGGACCATTTGATTTTACTAAGAGTCATGTTAATCCCAAGCTCGACATGCCGGAGCGAATTATGAAAGTAATAGGAATCGTTTTCATCAGGGTGTGCCGTAATCCGAGCACCATTCCTTCCCTTGGCGATCCATCATGAATAAGCCCCTGTCAATAAAAAGATGCGAATCCTGGATTTTGGGACAAACCTCTCGTTGAATGCTCGCCGCAAGTTCTCTCAGTTTATCCTCATTAAAGTGTCTGCGATGTTTATAAGGAGATTGATCGATCTTTTGGAGGTCAATGACGTCTTGTATATAATCGAGTTCACTATGTGGTGTTTTTGGCATGGCATGAAGAGAGAGAAAAGGGCTTGCAATTGCCGATTTTTCTTACCAGAATAATCAAAAATTGTCAGAGAGTCAAGCCTTTATCTAGGGAGGGATTTATTTTGCCCTTAAAAACCTGGTCCTTTGGGCCAGGTCAGAGGCCTATGGCTC
>CAZQOH010000127.1:0-6608 GCA_964594355.1 uncultured Desulfobacterales bacterium | reverse complement strand
GGGGGGTCAAAATTGGGTTGTCGCAAAGGGTCATTTTTCTGTTGACGTTTCGAGACGGATCCTCTTTAACGATTTCCACAAAAAGATCGGCAGATTTTTCATAATTTGACATCTTGTAATTTAAGAAAGCATAATCATATTTCAATCCCTCTACGCCCGGATCTATTTCCCATGCTCTGTCAAGATGATTTTTCGCCTCATCATAAAGCTCCATTTTCATATAGGTCTTTCCAAGGTAATGATTGAAATAAGGATCATTAGAGCTAAAGCTAAGGGCTTTTTTGAAATTTTCTAAAGCTGCATCATAGTCTTCGTCTTCAAAGGCAAAAATGCCTAAATCATAATAGGCTCGCCCTTGCTCCTCTTGTGCATTGACTGAAAGGCACATAAACAAAACAAACACTGTGATTAAAACAAAACTCAACATCCTATATAGATGGATGGAAGCAAAATAATACCTTTTTGATCTATCCATCAAATTTAACATGAAAAAAAGAATGACCGCAATGAACTGCTTCACACCTTTGGTGTGAAATAGCTCACACACTCCTCTTTCCGTAAAAAACCCCGATTCAATATTTAGAAACGGGGTTTTTCTATGTTCACGGCCCATCGATTCCTCCCATGAAAATTAAAACAATATCATGAAAGTTCCATAACTCAAATTACAATACCATTTTTTTAAAAATTATTTATACCATTATTCATTTTTCAAAATATTTTAACATAAAAATTTATAAAGTCAAGTAAATACTTGTTTTGAAAAGAAATAAGCCTGCTTTTGGATTTTATTTTAAAATGCCATCGGATGTGTCTCCTTTATATAATCTCTTATTCCATCTACTATCGCATCACACAGATGATCCTGATATTTTGAATTGGTTAATCTCTTGCATTCCCTGGGATTACTAATAAAGGAGGTTTCAATTAATACGGCAGGCATCTGTGCCCCTAAAAGTACATAAAACGGAGCCTGTTTTACCCCTTTACTTCTAATTTTGCTGTATTTCTTTTTCATTCCATTTTTTATAGATTCCTGGATATGACCTGCAAGACGGCTTGACTCGTTAATCTTTGCATTTTGCATAAGATCATTTAATATCGTCTGAAGGTCGCTGATGTTCTTTGTTGAAGTAGCATTTTCTCGTGCAGCGACTAAAATGGCATCATCATCTGTTGCCAGATTCAGGAAATATGTTTCGAAACCGTATACTCTTCGATCTCTTATAGAGTTTGTGTGTATTGATATAAAGAGATCTGCATTCTTTGTGTTTGCAATAGCGGTTCGCTCCTCTAAGGTAAGATATCGGTCACTGTTTCGAGTCATTATGACTTCACATTTCAGTTTTTCACGGATCTTTTTTGCAAGCTTTTTGGCGATTTTCAGCGCAATGTTTTTTTCATGAACACCTTTTAAATAACCGGGAGCCCCATAATCACGGCCACCGTGACCTGGATCAATTACTACTCTGCTTACACCCAGGACAAGCTGTTTTGTTATTGCGCTTGGTGGAATTTTTATACCTTTTTTCTCACCTTTTATCGGTTTTCTCTTTGCAAGCGTTTTACTTGAGGTTTTTCCCCATACATCGATAACAATTCTGAATGGACCTTTTAGAGAAAAAATCTTGTAGGTTTTAAAAGACTTAATATCTACAACAACACGAACCGAATTTGGTGTATATTGACCTGCCCGCGCATCACTGAGCAAATCATCATTAATCGGAATAATTTTTTTTATGTCTTTTCCGAGTCTGCTTTTGCTTAGATCAATAAACAGACGTTGAGGTTTATTAATGGAAGGATCTTTTTTTAGGAGCCTGTGGGTGTATGATGTTTCTTCATCTGCATCAATAACAATACGGGTATAGCTTGGGTTGGACCAGAACCGCAGTCCTTTGATAGTTACATACTTATTTAACCCTTTTTTACTTTTTCCGATCGGACTTTTGGTCTGAGATGATTTCTTTATGATCTTTGCGATGTTATCTTCACTGGTACTCTTTCGTTTAGATATAGTCTTTTTCTTTCCTGTTTTCAAAAGGGCCTGTTTTGCCTTTGCGGCCCTGTATCTGTACTTACTTTTTGGATATCGCTTAATAGTGCGTTCAAAGATATCGAACGCCTCTTTTTTATCAGACATTTTAAAAGAACGTTTGTAAAGCTTCCAGTAAAGCTCACCAGATTTATATAGACCTGCCGCAGCCCATGGACCTGAAGGGTTATGTTTGTAAACCGCCTGAAACTTTTCGATACACTTTAACCAGTTGTGTCTGTATTTTTGTCTCTTGGGATTTTTGATGAGTTTATTATAACAAGCCTCGGCTCTAAAATACTTTTCTTTTGCCGTTATAGCTAATGATTTGCCGGGCCATGGGAGTGTTACAATAAAGCAAACGATTAAAAAGAATATGATACTTTTTTTATTCATTATTTTATATAACAATTTAGCCTTTTGAAAGTAATTGCAAATATCAAGCTTCAAAGGTGGTTAAATTTTAAATAGTGTAACTGTCTGAGCGTATTAGTGAGCGTTAAGAAATAACAGGAATTTGCATTGGTGTGTTTCAAAGGCCAATTGGCACTTATAGCTTAGCTGTCTTATTTAAAAGACATTCGCTGTTCTTTTTTTACGCTCACTTATGCGCGAGTTTTACACTGTTTAAAATTTAATTACCTTTGGAGCGGCCTCGTTTTAAACAGTTAAACTTTTACCCAGAATCATGCAATTTAAATAGATACGTCTTTTGCCTTTTCCTTAAGTTCGTTTAGGATATTTAACGCATCAATTGGCGTCATTTTAGATATATCTATCTTTTGAAGATTTGCTATTACAAAATATTCGGGTCTTTGAAAAAGGTTAAGCTGGACATGACCATTTTTTGAAACTTCTTCATTTTGAGCAAGTAAAGAAGAACCATTTAAATTATGTTCCCCTTTTTCTATATTGGTAAGAATTTTTTTAGCACGTCTAATTACTTTATCAGGAATACCCGCAAGCCGTGCAACTTGTATTCCATAACTCCGATTCGTACCGCCTTTGACCAGCTTTCGCAAAAAAATTATTTTATCATTCCATTCATTTACGGCAATATTATAATTTTTTATCCGGGGTTTTATATATGCAAGTTCTGTTAACTCATGATAATGTGTTGCAAAAAGGGTTTTAACTCCTCTGCTTTTTAAGTCATGCAGGTGTTCTGCAACCGCCCATGCTATGCTGAGACCGTCAAAAGTGCTTGTTCCCCTTCCAATTTCGTCTAAAATTACGAGACTTCTTGAACTTGCATTATTCAAGATATTAGCCGTCTCTTCCATTTCCACCATAAAAGTGCTCTGTCCATGGGAAAGATTGTCAAGCGCTCCCACACGTGTAAATATCCTGTCTGTAATACTTATTGAAGCCTTACTTGCCGGAATAAAAGAACCCATCTGGGCCATAATAACGAGAAGCGCCACCTGCCGTAAAACAGTAGATTTTCCTGCCATGTTTGGACCGGTTATAATAAGTATCTGATTTTCATTATCATCGATCGTAACGGTATTTGGCACAAAACGCTCACCGGTAATCATCTTTTCAACCACCGGATGTCGTCCGTCTTCGATATATATCTTGCCTTCTATATTTATTTCCGGTCTTTTGTAATTATTTTGATTAGCGACTTCAGCCAAGTTTAAAAGACAGTCCAAACAAGCTAAGAATTCTGCGACCTCTTGAATACTTGGATTATTTTGTACAACTTCTCTCCTTATGTCATTAAATATCTCATATTCCAGGGTCGCCCTTTGCTCTTGCGCGCTTAATACTTTTAATTCAAATGATTTAAGCTCATCAGTAATGTATCGTTCTGCATTTACAAGGGTCTGTTTTCGAACATAGTGTGGGGGAACGGCTTCTGTACGGCTTTTTGGGATTTCAATATAGTATCCAAATACCTTATTATACCTTACCTTGAGGGAATTAATTCCTGTTGCTTCCTTTTCCTTCGCCTCCATCATCGCAAGCCGGCCTTTTCCGTCCCTGTTGATCTTTACCAGCTCTTCAAGTTTTTTGTTGTATTCCGTCTTAATTATCCCTCCCTCATTGATCGTTGGGGGGGCATCCTCACGTATTGATTCTTCTATGAGCTTTGCCAGATTATTAAGGTGATCAATATTTTTATCCCATTGAAAAAGTGTAGCATTAAGCTGAGATAAATAAGACCAAATTTCAGGAAGTGTATTAAGTGAACGCTTTAGAGCAACAAGATCTCTTGCATTGGACTGTCCCATTGCAATCTTACTTCCGAGCCGTTCAAGATCATAGACCGATTTCAAACTCTCTCTGATACTTCCGGTGACTTGTATATTATCTTTTGCCTCTTCAACAGCATCTAATCTGAGCTGGATATCCTTAATATTAACAAATGGATATCTTAACCATTTTTTTAGCAACCTACCTCCCATTGCAGTGACAGTCCGGTCAATTATTCCAAGTAACGTCCCTTGTCGTGATCCTGTCCGCAAGTTTTTCATTAATTCCAGATTCTTAAAGCTTATATCATCAACAATAAGATAATCATTTAAAGCATAAGTCTCTATTTTAATAATATGTTCTAGTTTCTGTTTTTGTGTTTCCCGGACATAAAAAATAAGTGCTCCTGCAGCAATCACACCCGCCTTTAAATTTTCACATCCAAACCCTTCAAGTGAAAGAGTTTGGAATTGATCAATAAGTCTTTCACGTCCTCTGTTATACTCAAAGGCTCTGTCTTCTAAAAAGGTTATTGATTTTTCCGATAGTACTCTTACAATCTGCGAAAAAAACGGATCAATCGGATCCTTTTGGAAAGACTCGGGAAGGAGAACTTCACTGGGCGATATACGAATTGTTTCATCAATAACAGTGTTTAAATCTTCTGACTCGGTTACTCGAAAAGAGCCGGTTGAAATATCGAGGTAAGAAAGTCCTACATTATTATCACTTCGAACAATAGCAAGGACATAATTATTTGTTTTTTCATCTAAAAATTCATTTTCTATTATCATCCCCGGCGTAATAATCCTTACAACATCTCTTTTTACAAGCCCTTTTGCTACAGCCGGGTCTTCTATTTGATCGCATATTGCAACCTTATAGCCATGATCTATAAGACGTGCAATATAACCCTTCACAGCCCTATGCGGAACGCCGCACATGGGAATCGGGGAGCTGTCTTTTTTATTTCTGGAGGTTAAAGTTATCTCAAGAATCCTGGATGCAATTTCAGCATCTTCAAAGAACATTTCATAAAAATCTCCCATCCGATAAATAAGTATTGCATCAGAATACTCTTTTTTGATGGATAGGTACTGCTTTAACATGGGAGTTATTTTTGAAGGATTCATGGGGTAAATAATTGGTTCCAAGTTGCGGGATAGTCTGATAACAATCGATTTCGTGTATTAGGCCTCACACAAAATTTACTTAACTTTGCACTAAGCACTAGGAGCCTCATCGGGACTTTTTTCTAAATCTTCATTGATTACTTCATTAGAACTACTTTTTAATGACGTCACATCCTTTTCTAGGTCCGATATTATTTCTTGATGTGAATTGATAGTTGAATTTAATCTTCTGATCGTCTTATTCAATTTGAATCGGATAAAAATAAAATAGAAATATCCAATAAGAAGCCCTATAAAAAAACAGGCAAGAAAAAGAACTATATTGGCAATTCCGGGCATCTTATATTCGGCAAACAGAAGGTTTATGACAAGGCTTTGTTCTGTCATAAAAAAAGTTTTATTCTGAAAAATAACTATTCCGACAAATATCAAAATAATAACCAAGATAACAATTTTAACTTTTTTCATAGATTCCTCCAAGGTTATAGAATTATGTATTTTTCATATTGTGCAATCATTCCAAATTTAATAAACTTGTAAAAAGTCATCAAATTTACTTTATATCTAATTTTGCAAAGTATGGTTTGAGATTGTTATAGGTGGCTTTCAAATGCTCTGGAATAACACGCACCTCCGCGAAAACTGTCAGTGCGTTTGTATCGCCGAGCCACCGCGGAACAATATGAAAATGAAGGTGTTCTTCCACACCTGCACCTGCCACCTTACCAAGGTTTAGTCCAATATTAAATCCATCAGGATGCATTACCTTTTTTAATATACTTACGGATTGCTCAACAGTCCTTAGCAGATTCCCCATTTCATCATTGCTAAGTTGGTCCAATGTTGAAAAGTGTTTGGTTGGAGCTACCAGAAGATGACCATTAACGTAAGGAAATTTGTTCATAACAACCATGGTAACATCACCCTTGTAAAGGGTCAAATCATCATCTTTTGAAAGGGCATTACAGAATATACAGCCTTCTTCCTTATTATCCAGAATGTATTCAATGCGCCACGGCGCCCATATTGTATCCATATCAAATCCCTAACGCGGATAAGCCGAAGCTAAATGTTTTCATTTTATTTTTACCAAAAAGAAAGAGAAGGTTAAATTTAAAATTTTCGTATACTTTTGAGTACTTCATAGTAATATAAAAAACAATTAAGTCATAAAAAAAGCGTACATTATAACGTTCCGTTTCAAAGAATGTATGCAGCGTCTGAGCTTCCGAGCTAATCAA
>CAZQOH010000126.1:0-6645 GCA_964594355.1 uncultured Desulfobacterales bacterium | reverse complement strand
CGCTACGCTCGGGACTCAAACAGCTTCAATTTTTACGCTCCGCTTCGCCAAGAATGCTTAATCAAATGTCCCCAAATTGATTAGCTCGGAAGCTCAAACGCTTCATATATTCTATGAAACGGAACGTTATTTTGACAAACACTATAAATCTGAATAAAAAAATAAAATGGCTGTTTTTGATCGAAAACTAGATATTAATCATCATTGTTTAATTAGGCAAGGAAAAGTTCCACTTTTAGTACATTACTAGTTGAAGGTTGAATCTTTACAGAATCATCTATTCTATGACCGACAACCCAGATGATTTTTTTCTGGCTTAGAAGAATGGGGCAACTTGCTCGTTTAACCCTCTGAACCTTTTTATTTATAAAATATTTTTTAACTTTCTGTGTACCTGTCATACCGAGAGGGTTGAAACGGTCACCCGGCTGAAAATTTCTCAGATTCAGGGGAAACCTTATACTATCCATATCAAAAAAAGCAACGTTATGCCCAGTACGGCGCAAATCAGGTAGATCTTCAATACCAATTTTAGAAAATGTTAGACGCATACCTATTTCTTTTAAGAATATTAAGTCAGGTTTTAATATCCTGTATTTAAAAGAAATTGTTTCGTGTTCGATGGATTTCACATTTAAACGACGCAAAGCATTTTTTTCTTTTGAAAAGATAATAATATCGTTGTCTCGACTGACTTTGATACGGTCCGGCAAGTCAAGACTTCCGTATGTGGGTCCACTTTGCAAAAGGGTTATTGCATTATTTATATGTAAGTATGTAATACGTCTTAAATTTCCCTTAATTTTTTCAATCGCTTTTCTTATTATTCTCCTTTTTATTGCAGGATGAATAGTGTCAAGCTTTGGAACAGAAAGAACAATTTTATCCTCTTTAAGATTTAAAACAGAGTTTTGATAGATATGGTTTATGGCATCCTCAATCCATTCATCTTCACCTCCCATAATTAAAGCAAGCCGGTTTAGAGATTCGATTATTCTGGGATTATATGACTTTTTTAACAAAGGGATTAAATGATGGCGGATTCTATTACGCAGATGTTTTATGTCTTTATTGGTTTTGTCGGAAACATATTTTATACCATTTTTGTTTAGATAGTTAATAATTTCTGATCTTGTTAATTTGATAAGAGGGCGTACAATCTTTTCATCCCTTACAGGCGGCATACCTGAAATACCAAGAGGGCCGCTTCCTCTAAATAAATACATCAAGACAAGTTCAGCATTGTCATCAGAATGATGGCCAAGGGCGATTTTGTTATAGTCATTCTTTTCTGCTACATTATTATAAAAGGCGTAACGAACATGTCTGGCTGCTTCTTCCAATGAGAGCTTATGCTTATGCTGATATTCTCGAACATCCTCCTTGTGAATATATAAAGGCAAGTCTAATTTTTTGGCAAGTAAGGCTACAAATCCCGCATCATGTTCTGAATCCTTTTCCCGGAGACAGTGATTTAGGTGGGCAACTCCAAGGCTGATGGAAAATCTTGGAGCCAAAATTAGCAACAGATGGAGTAAAGCCACAGAATCAGGTCCTCCTGAAACACCCACAAGGACCGAGTCGTCAGGTTGAAACATTCCATAGGTGGAAATGGTCTTTTCTACAGTGTTTAATAACTTTATACTTACCTGGTCTTTATTGTAGCCTTTATGTGTTTTTGGCATAAATCAGTTTAGATTTTTAATATTGACTGCGCTAAAAGCGCATTCTTCAATCCAACAAAAGGCAGAACTTAAGGTAGCTGACTTTCTGGTTTATACAACCAGCTTATGGTAGAGAAGCCTAAATGTCAATAATAAACGGCCTGTTGAACATACCCCTTTTCTCTTTGTGATAGCGTTTTTTATTTTTTGCCTTTTAAAACAAGTTCTCTTTTGCCCTTGAAAAAATGTTTTATTAGATTATATTATAACTGGTTGTGCTAGGCGGGGAGCTAGCGGTGCCCTTTTCCCGAAATCCGCTTTATGCGGGGCTGAATTCCCTCTAAAGGGTTTAAATACTGAAAATTGACAAGTTATTTTGATCGGCCACTGCGCAACAGACGGTCACGAACCTCGTCAGGTCCGGAAGGAAGCAGCGATAAGTGATGCAGTCCGTGTCGCGGATCGATCCCGGTCATATTTTAGGCTTGTGCTTTTCAGAAATAGATTCGATAGAGGGTGCACAACCATCCCTTGGACTCTAATTTCAATCATTCAACATCAGATACCCAGCATCATATAAAACCACACAATACCACCTTGACATCAATACAAATAGTCTTATTTTTTGATAAATATTAGCCATTTCAAAATGAATCTGGAGAAAAAATTGACTAAGAAAAAAATAAATAAAGTTGTTGTTGAACCTGAAGGGGTAGATAAGGAAGAAAAAGTATCCAAAAAAAAGGTTTCAGAAAAAAAGGATAAAGCAAAAGTCGTTGATCATTTACAAGAGATGGAAACAAGACTTGAGTCTGTTGAGCAGGAAGCAAAGGAGGCACATGATCGTTTCCTTAGGGTTTCCGCTGAATTCGAAAACTACAAAAAGCGTTCTGTGCGTGAAATGGATGAATTTAGAAAATTTGCCAATGAATCCTTGATAAGGGAGATGCTTACGGTTGTGGACAATCTGGAGAGGGCATTAAATTCGTCAAACAATGACAATCAAAAAAATAGTCCTATTGCAGAAGGGGTGGACATGACCCTGAAGGAGATACTCAAAGTCTTTAAAAAGTTTAATGTAAAGCCGATTGAGGCATTGGGAAAGCCTTTTGATCCTAACTTCCATCAGGCCGCTATGCAAGAAGAAACGAATGAACACCCTGAAAATACGGTTTTAAATGAACTCGAAAAAGGATATATGATTCATGACAGACTTCTAAGGCCTGCCATGGTTGTTGTTTCAATGCCAAAGGTAGATACTAAAGATTGATGATCTCGTGAAAAAATATAAAAGCAACCTTATTACAAGAGTGCTAAAACGTTAACAAAAAAAGTTTACAAAACGATAATATAGATTAGCTTATATAAAGGTAAGGAGGAGAACAAATGAGCAAGGTAATAGGAATCGATCTCGGCACAACAAATTCATGTGTGGCTATTATGGAGGGGGGCGATACAAAAGTGATTACAAACCCCGAGGGGGGGCGTACGACACCTTCCATCGTCGCTGTTTCAGAAAGCTCGGAAAGGTTGGTCGGTCAAATTGCAAAACGGCAGGCAATCACAAATCCTGAGCATACGGTTTTCGCGGTAAAAAGGCTTGTTGGTCGTAAATATGGATCGCCCGAAGTACAAAAGGATATCAAAATACTCCCTTATAAGCTGGAACAGGCAAGCAATGGCGATATTCGCATAAACCTTCGTGGAAAGCTTAACAGCCCTGCTGAAATATCATCATTTATTTTAGCAAATATCAAAAAAACCGCCGAAGAATACCTTGGCGAAAAAGTTACGGATGCCGTCATAACCGTACCTGCATATTTTGATGACAGTCAACGGCAGGCAACAAAAGATGCCGGAAAAATTGCAGGGCTTAATGTTTTACGAATTATCAATGAACCGACGGCTGCATCTCTTGCATACGGCCTTGATAAAAAAAGTGAAGAAAAAATTGCTGTTTTCGACCTTGGCGGCGGGACTTTTGATATATCCATACTCGAAATCGGCGAGGGGGTTTTTGAGGTTAAAGCGACCAATGGAGATACCCATCTTGGTGGTGAAGATTTTGACCTTAGACTTATTGATTACCTGGCTGATGAATTCAAGAAAGATCAGGGAATTGATATAAGAAATGATAAAATGGCTTTACAAAGGCTTAAAGAGGCGGCGGAGAAGGCAAAGATGGAATTGTCCACTTCAATGGAGACAGATGTAAACCTTCCGTTTATAACAGCTGATTCCGGCGGCCCCAAACACCTTAATATAAAGATAACCAGAGCCAAGCTCGAGGCTCTTGTAGGCAATTTGCTAGACAAATTGGAAAAACCATGCCGGATTGCTTTAAAGGATTCAAATTTATCCCCCAACGATATTGATGAAGTTATACTTGTTGGAGGTATGATACGCATGCCGGCTGTACAGGAACGCGTCAAAAATATATTTAAAAAAGATCCCCACAAGGGTGTTAATCCGGATGAAGTTGTTGCAGTTGGCGCTGCCATTCAGGGGGGTGTCCTTAAAGGGGACGTAAAGGATATTCTTCTCCTCGATGTTACACCTCTTTCACTGGGTATTGAAACCTTGGGTGGTGTTATGACAAGAATGATTGAAAAGAACACAACAATTCCGACCAAAAAAAGCCAGATCTTTTCGACCGCTGCCGACAGCCAACCTGCGGTCTCTATTCATGTCCTTCAGGGGGAGCGCGAGATGTCTCAAGGGAATAAGACCCTGGGTCGTTTTGAACTTGTGGGTATACCACCTGCACCAAGGGGTGTGCCACAAATAGAAGTGACCTTTGATATCGATGCTAATGGTATTGTTAATGTGTCTGCAAAGGATATTGCCACCGGTAAAGAGCAGTCAATCCAGATTACGGCTTCCAGCGGCCTATCACAAGAAGAGATTGATAATCTGGTAAAAGACGCTGAGCTACATGCTGAAGAAGACAAGAAGAAAAGAGAACTGGTAGACGCTCGTAACACAGCTGACGCTTTAATTTATTCAACTGAAAAATCCATGAAAGATCTTGGCGACAAGGTAGACAGCGCAACAAAGAGCCAGATTGAAGCTGCGATTGTTCCACTTAAAAAAGCCATGGAAGGTGAAGATACGGAAGAAATAAAACGCCTTAGCGAGGAATTAACCCAGGCTTCCCATAAACTTGCAGAGGCCATGTATCAGCAAGCTTCTCAGGAAAGTGGACAACAAGCAGAAGCCGGTGGACCTGGTGCAGAAAGCACGGATCAGGAGGGTCCTCCCCCATCTGAAGAAGACGTTGTTGATGCTGATTTTGAGGAGGTTGAAGACGACAAAAAATAACATCAAACAATAGATTACCTTAAAATCCCGTGTGCATAAAGTGCCGCGGGATTTTTTTATTGCCATATATTGTTCTTTATCAGATAATGGGATACCAGTTATACATAAAACGGTCTTATTTTGAGCTTTTTTTATTTAATATGTTTTTTATAAGTCTCTTTTAGAAAGGATCTTTCATATGAATAAGTCTGATCAACAATTGGAGAAATATGATGTTGTCGCTCGTATGTTTGAACTGGTTAATAATCTATCCGAAGACCAACAAATTATCCTATTAAAGCAATTGGTCAAAGACAGTGTCGTTACTCAATTGGGCAAATTAATTGTAGATATGCCAAAAGACCAACAGTTAATCCTTCTAAAACAAATAGAAGGTATGACATTAGAAGGGAAAAGGGACCATTCCAGAAAATCCTGCTTAATATCAGTAGATTATGTTGTTGAGAGTCGCGCCTTTACAAATTACATTCAAAATCTAAGTAGTGGCGGTGTTTTCATCGAGACAAGTGAATCCTTTTCCCTTGGGCAGGAAATCACGATGGCGTTTTCCTTTTCCAACGATCATAGACCTTCTAAATTTACAGGTGAAATTGTCAGGATCAAAAAAAATGGAATCGGTGTCAAATTTAAGGATCTAACAAAATACCAAGAAGAAATAATCAAGTCTGCTGCCCAGAAAATGAAGGGGCTTTAATTTAAGTTCCTTTTAATAGATACTCTTTTTAAATCTTCTATGATTTTAAGGAATGAAATCCGATCAAAAATATATGTTGCTCACTAACAAGATCGAGGAGATTTTTCAGGAAGGCATAACCTTAAGCAGAGATGTTCTCCATTATATCGATTCGACATTTTCGAACCCTTCAATAAAAGAGCTTAAAGAGATAATTTGTGACGAAACCAACTGTGAAAAAGATTCCCTTATTGAGCTTATCTTTTCCCCTGATGAATCTATTCAGACCCAATTAGAAGATCTTTTGGAAAACCAAAACTATCAAAAGCAAGATGAAAAAAAACTTTTAAATTGTCTTTATTTAAAAAAACAGCAGGTAACAATACATTTTCCGAATAGTAAGGGCTTGTTGAAACTTACAATGTCGAATTCAGCGGCCGATCAATTCATATTACATCTAAATATTATCAAAAAGCTGGATAAGAAACTTCTTGATGCAATACAAATGTATGTTTGTGAAAAATCAAGAAACTATGTAAAGGTTAAAATGAGAAATGCAAGGAAAAGGCTCACTGAAAATAAAATAGGTTTCATGTGCGCTTTTTTTAAAAATTTGAAAATTAAGAATAATGGAAACTTAAAATGTCTGGAATATATTTTAGACTTTTTTGATGAACTTCAAAATGACAAAGACATATATTCCGCTCTTATGGATAAAAAAAAATTATATTCCAAAAACTTACAAAAGACAGTAAATTATGAAGAGCAGCTGAAAAAAAGCAACATGGAAACACTGATTCTACAGGGGTTAGAATTCCATTTGTAAGCAAAGAGGATGCACTAAAGAAAATTCAAATCATTGACAGAATCAGTCTTGCTGTTTTTGGTAAAATTGAAGAACCTTTTTAATAAATAGGAGACTCTTATCATTCATTGAGACCTTTGAAAAATGCTCAATTTTGTTCAAGTTCAAGGAAGGCGAAAATT
>CAZQOH010000125.1:0-6659 GCA_964594355.1 uncultured Desulfobacterales bacterium | reverse complement strand
TATTAACACTCTTCATATTAAATCAGACAGGATATACAGGATTAACATGATTTTATTTATCCTGGGTCTCACGCAAAGACGCTAAGACGCAAAGAAAAAAAATGTGTGAGCACTAATTCTACACCTCTTCCATCTCCGCATCCCATGAGCACTCTATACTGTCTTTCACCGTTTGATATGCCGGACAATTTTCCGCGTATACTCTCAAAGCCCGCTCTGCTTTTTCTCTTGTCTCTGACGGGAGCTTAAAACGGTATTTAAGACGGATCTTTGTAATTTTTAAAACACCGTCCACATCCGCGATATCCCCTTCTACTTCCGCAACCAGATTCTCGGCCGACTTGATTCCCCGCGCATCCAGCGCGGTCCCAAAAGTCCCGGTCAGTCACCCGGCAACTCCGGCAATGATATAATCAAGCGTTGCCGGATACTCCGGCCCGATGATCTCTCGACCGTACTTCTCCTGGTAAAAATGTTTGATGCCTCCATGAATGCCGAAATGGACGGGTTCTTTAAAGTTTTCGATGTGGGCCGTGCGGTGGGGCCCCTCATGTTTCTCAATACGTATATGACTTGTATGGGCTACTGACATGATAATTCCTCCTCTTGCGGAATGAATAATTAATAATCACCGCTAAGCGTGATAGACCGGGCGTTAAAGCAATAAAAAAATTGCGTCATCGAACTTACGGATTAGGTCCCTTAGATCAAGCCGCCAAGGAACCGGTCTGCAGATACAATCCTAACGCCTTTTATAAAGCTGTCGACATCCCCTTTTTTAATGACCTGGTAGCAAAATGGAATGTTCAACTTCTCTTTGAAGTAAAACAGATGTGGCGACACATTAGTATCATTCATCTTGGCTTCCACCGCAAACCAGGGTTTTCCGGCTATGGTTACGAAAAAGTCGACTTCCTTTTTTTCAACACTTCTAAGAAAATATAAATTTGCTTTGTACCCTTCGTAATCCCGGAGAAAGTGAACTAATTTTAATAGATGAGATGCCACACAATTTTCAAATCGCACGGCTTCATTTTCGACTTCCGACCAATCCCAGAGATAGAGTTTGGCTTCCTTTTTTAAGGATCTAAAATTTTTCCCCACAAATGGATATATTCTGAAGCAGTAATAAAATGACTCCAGTATATTTAGCCAGCTCGAAACAGCCCGATGGCTGACTTCAAGATCTTCTCTAAGGGAATTGATTGACAGCAGTGAACCGGTTTTTTCAGGAAGCAAATCTCCCAAGAGCTGCATACTAACGATATCCCTTACCTGTTCGACATCACGAATGTCTTCCCTGAATAATCTTTCGGTCTTTTCGTTATGCCATCTTCTAAGGACCCTAGTATTTTGTTTTAGAAACGGCTCAGGAAACCCACCAAACTTATCAAGAGCTTTTAATGTCTCTTTTTCCCTCCGGGGCCGGATGGGGATTTCCTTCATAACTTCCGGTATCGTTACCTTGCCGATCAGCTCAGCCAGCGAAAAAGGGTGGAGGCGATAATAATGATAGCGACCAAGCATTGAATCCCCACCTTTCCGGTATAAGTCCAGCCGTGCACTTCCGGTAATCAGAAAGTGATATTTGTTTTTCAGTGTGTCATACTCACCTTTTATGAACGATTTCCATTTTTTATACTTGTGAATTTCGTCAAAGATGATCAAATCGGCATTACCGGGCCAGTTTGACTGCATAATCATGCGTCTGTCACTTTTGCTGTCCCAATTATAGTAACCTGACTGGTGGAACTGTTTGGCAATCAAATCTCGCGCAATGGTGGTTTTACCCACTTGTCTTGGGCCACCGATAAAAACCATTTTTTCCGCAAGGTCTTCAACAACGAATTTTGTCAGATATCTCTTTTTTATCATATCAAGATTATGACAAATCCAAATTGATATGTCAATTATTTTTGCTTATAAGCAAAAATAATTTATAACAATTTTGCTTACAGTCAAAATTACGCGAAGGAGTTGGCAAATAACAATTGAATTTCAGCTTTCAGTTTTTAGTTATCACTATTTTCGAAGATGTCATCAAAGTATATGGAAGGTTCTTTTGGTGGTAGAGGAGCTTTTGTTTTCATTGCATCATGAAGATCGGCAACTGAATCTTCATCCAGCCACCAGTATCCGTAGGCACTACTTTCATTACTATATTTTGAGAGCAAGGTATCCGGTGTTCCAAATTTGTTCCAGTAAAGAAGACGGGTATAATTGATATTCCACAAAAGGACATAGGGAAAGGTATTATAAATAATCTGATCGATTTCCCGGTTTATTTCATTCCGTTTGTTGATATCGAAAATACGTTTCTGCTTTTCAATCAGATCATCTACCTTGCTATTTTTAAAACCGGTATAATTATTTCCGCCTCTTCTAACCGCCTCCATGGATGACCACATCCCTTCAGGGTCCTTAAAAACGGAAGCACCCCAGGCCGCCCACGTCATCTGATAATTGAATTCATCCATATCGCGCACCCAGGCCGCCCAGTCTTTTTTGTCAATGATAAGCTCAATACCCACATCCTTAAGATCTTCTGCATAAATAGTCAAAAACTTTTCAGCACCAGCATCTCTGGTTAAAAATCTGAAAGAAAACTTTTTGTCGTCTTTTTCCAGAAAACCGGTTTTTGGATTTACAACCCATCCGGCCCCACGTAGAAGTTCCTGGGCTTTTTTTCTGTCCATTTCAATCAATGGATTGGGACACGGATTTTGTTTAGAGTATAGGTCTTCATAATAGGATCTATGGAGAAAATACTGGCTGTACATCAGCGCGCTGTTCATTTTTCTACGGTCAAGAAGAAGGGCCATGGCTTTACGAACTCTTACATCATCAAAGGGCGGTTTCCTCATGTTCATGGCAAATCCCTGGAACCCAACCGGTTTTTGATTGTAAATTTTTTGCTTTACGATCCAGTTTTTAAGAAACTTCTCCCCTTTTGTTTCATTAACCCATAAACGCGACGTATATATAGGGTATAGGTCGATCTCGCCTTTTTTAAATGCCTCGAATGCATTCTCTCTTTCAGCAAAAAACTTAAATTTAATGGTTTGAAAATTACCGGTTCCTTTTGATCTTTTATCGTTGATATTCCACCAGTCTTCACGCCGTTCTAATTTCAAAAAAACACCCTCATTTATTTCACCAATTTTATAAGGGCCGGAAACCACGGGAAATTCGAAATTGATTTTGTTAAAATCCTTTTCTTCAAAAGCATGTTTGCAAAGAATATAGAATCCTCCAACAGCACCCAGATTTTTCCAATGAACATCCTTTGCTTCAAAGCGAATGGTATATTCGTCGATTACAATAGGAGGGTTAAACCGTTCCATGTCTACCTTGTGTGTCCCCGTAAGGTTTTTGGGATCCATGACAGCATCGTATGTCCATTTTACATCATGTGCCGTTATGGGGCGACCGTCACTCCACTGGGCTTTTTTATCAATAAAGAAGATAAAGATCCTCTTGTTGTCTGATATGGACCATCCTTTAGCCAGACCGGGCTCATATTCCAGTGTGATCGGATTCATTGTTAAAAGAGTTTCATATATGGAACCGAAAATTTGTGCTGACTGGGTGCTAAGATCCAGGTAGTAGTTCAGACTTTTTGGATACTGGGCAAGATATACTGATATCTCACCACCTGGCAGTGCGTCGGGGCTTGCAATAGGGTTGGGTTTATCTTTCCAGCCTTTTTCATGAAAAAGCTCGTTTGAAAAAGCGGAGGTAGCTAAAATAAGGATAAGAAATATAACCGGTTTTTTCATTCTGATCTCAATAATTGTTTTGGATTATAAATTAGACAGGACTTATCTGTCCCAGGTGGGTTAAAGTGAGACCTTTGCAAAACACCCCCTTTTGCCCAATTTCTGTGTCAGGCTCAAATTTTAATCCTCAAAATACTATATGTATTCCTGTGGTTAAAATTTTCGCCTTCCTTGAACTTGAACAAAATTGAGCATTTTTCAAAGGTCTCAAATTGGAGCCTACTTTACCTCCAGGGCTGCCAACAAGTCATTAATCGACTTTATTTTGTTCTCCAACAGATCAACCTGGCCTTTATCAAGATCAAGTGCCGCCGCCTCGAATAGATATCCCAATGCAACCTCAAGATCTGCTTTTGTTCCTTTGTTTATAGCTACATCTGCTCTATACATAAGCATCATCAGATCAATTGTGTTCAAACGTGCCGTTATAGCAGAACGGAGTTTATCTGTTGTTACATAAAACTTTGCCGTGTTCAAGTACTTCTTAATTCCTTCAAAATCGAGCAAACCCGGCACATCCAGCATGGAATCAGCTTTGTCAATATAATAGCTGCAAACAAGCGGAAAGACTTCATTTTTCGAATAAACATTCCTGATATCTTCAGGTGGTAGTCCACCAGGCAGAGAAATGATAAGTTCTTTTCCCATGGGGTCGAAAGTGCCCTGCCAGACTTCAACAGCGCCTTCCCTGGCCCTTATAAAATATTTGCCCTTGTTTGAAAAACTGGCACCGATAATCAGAGCAAGCAATAGAACAAAAACGACGATAAGATATATTATTATTCTCTGAAAAGGATCCGGTTCCTTTTTTTCCGGAGGCAGATCATAGGTTGGCGGCGCTGCCGAGACCGGTTCTGTTTTAGTCTTTATCGGTTTTACCACTTCCTTTATTTTTTCTTCAGCTTTTAAATCAAACTTTTTAAACAATAATTCCTTTACACGTCTGACTTCCTTTTTACTTGCATCAGATACAAACGGCGGAGAAACAAAATTCTGCAAATACTCTTTATCCGGGCTTACTTTGAAAACTTTTTCAGGCTTCCATCTTTCAAATTTTTTTGAAAGGAGATCCGTTATAGAAACTTTTGCTTTTTTTGTTCTAACAGCTTTTTTAGGACGGGCTTTTTTTGTTACCTTTGGTTTAACCGCTTTCTTAGCCTTAGGAGCAGTTTTGGCCTTAGGAGCAGTTTTGGCTTTAGAAGCAGTTTTGGCTTTAGAAGCTGTTTTGGCTTTAGAGGCTGTTTTGGCTTTAGGGGCTGTTTTAGTTTTTGCAGTACCAACAGTTTTAGGTTTTGCTTTGGATCTTCTGGCTGTCTTCTTTACTGTTGTTGTCTTCTTTTCTTCATCTTTTTTCTTTGATGTAGATTTAAGTAAACTCTCTTTTCCCATAAGAACACCTTATCAATTGTTTACTGTTTGGCTTATATAGTACTTGAAAAATAAATTATTTAAAACTATTAGTATGAGACCTTTGCAAAACGCCCCCTTTTGCCCAATTTCTGTGTCAGGCTCAACATTTTGCACGAAGTGAAGTTTTAGCGCTATCCTCAAAATACTCAATGTATTCCTGTGGCTAAAATTTTCGCCTTCCTTGAGCTTGAATCCCGCTACAGCGGGAAGCATTTTTCAAAGGTCTCAGTTTATCTTGTCACAAAGATTTTAAATTATTTATTTTTCTTCTTAATTTTTTTTGTGTCTTGGTGCCTTAGTGGCTAAAACTAATGTATATTATATAAAAGATCGAGCTTGATTTGTAAACATTTAATTATTTTTTCTCAATATCTATGCTCTGCGGTGAGCGATTTCGAATAGAAAAAGGAAATGAACAATATTAGCCTCAATGAAAAAAAGAACCGTCTAATTTTTGCTCTAAAAAAATATGATTCTTTACTCGTTGCATTTTCGGGCGGTGTTGACAGCTCATTTTTGCTTGCAGTCTCACATGGCGTTCTCAAAGATAATGCGGTTGCAGCAACAGCAGTATCAGCCGTGCATCCTTTGCGGGAAAAGGAAACTGCAATAGCGTATGCAAAAACTCTGGGTATTAAACATGTAATGCTGCAGACTGAAGAGATGAACTTATCTGACTTCACGGCCAACAGAAAAGATAGATGTTACATATGCAAAAAAAATCTTTTCAAGGTGCTTTTAAATATTGCCTCTAAGATGGGCCTAAAATATGTCGTTCATGGCGCCAACAGGGATGATCTTAAAGATTTTCGCCCTGGTTTCAAAGCTGCCAAAGAGATGGGAATAGTTGCACCACTGATTGATGCGGGATTGACCAAAAAAGATATCCGCTCACTTTCGAAAGAGATGAATTTAAAGACGTGGAATAAGCCACCCATGGCCTGCCTTGCAACAAGAATCCCTTATGGAACTGCAATAACACGGAAAGCTCTTGGCGTTGTTGAACAAGCCGAAAATGTTATCTTAACCTTGGGCTTTAGAAACTGTCGCGTAAGACACCATGGCGAAATTGCACGGATAGAGATTGATCCTCTTGATTTTGAAAAGATTTTCAATAAAAATATAAAGGCTGAAATAATAAAAAAATTTAGGAATCTCGGATTTTTCCATATATCTGTTGATATGGAAGGTTATCAACAGGGGAGTATGAATAGAGACCTTTGAAAAACGCCTCCTTTTACATCCCACCTATGGCGGGATGTCAGACTCATATTATTCGGGTTTTATTTGTTTGACTTATAATCACATTATCTTTATATTCCTAATCTGGATAAACCGGAAAGAATAGCCACAAAGACACCAAGACACAAAGAATAACTGTTTATTCTAATTTAACTTCGTGTCTTGATGTCTTGGTGGCGAAAATATTTTGATATATTCGTTCAGACACTAAATAGGAGGAATTACGGT
>CAZQOH010000124.1:0-6663 GCA_964594355.1 uncultured Desulfobacterales bacterium | reverse complement strand
GTTAAAACTTGAATCCCGCTACTGCGGGAAACATTTTTCAAAGGTTTCGCAATAAGATACCAAGATTACAAAATTATTAATTTTCTTACCATACATTTTAATTCCTCACTTCTTTTTGTGCCTTGGTGTCTTAGTGGCTAAATAGTTAACTTCAGACTTGTCAGGAATGAGCTTTGGTATATTTCTTTTATGCTTCGAGAGCTTTCCATAAAAAACTTTGCTATAATAGATGACTTGCATATATGTTTTTCTGATGGATTAACCATATTAAGCGGGGAAACCGGTGCCGGTAAGTCTATTATACTAAATGCAGTTAATCTTTTGCTTGGCAGCAGAGCGACAGCGCAGCTAATTCGAACCGATGCCGAATCCGCCGAGCTTGAAGCAACATTTCAAATCGCATTAAAAAGCAGAGTTTCTGAAATTATGGTTCAACACGGTTACAGTTCTTCTGAAGAGCTTTTGGTAAGAAGGATCATCTCTAGAAAGGGCAGACATAGAATATATATAAACGGTAGACTTGCCACCATACAGCTGCTAAATTCAATTACTGAAAATCTGGCCAGCATATCAGGACAGCATGAACATCAGGGACTTTTAAAAGAAGAACAACAACTTTTGATACTTGATCAGTTTGGTGGTTTAGTGCCTCTTCGCAAACAGGTCTCCAAGCTTTTTCATGAAATACTGCCATTAATCACAGGGCATAAAAAGCTTAATGCAATTAAGGATCGTCAGTCAGAACATATTGAACTGCTTGAATTCCAAAAAAAAGAAATCATACAAACTTCTATAACCCCAGGGGAAGATTCAGCCCTTGAAAAGGAGAGGATTCGTCTTAAAAATGGAGAAACGCTTTATCAAGCAGTCCATGACAGTATTGAATCGCTCTATAATACTCAAGGTGCAGTAGTAGAAAGGCTTGTAGAAGTAAAAAGGAACCTTGACAGGGTGTGTCAGATAGACTCCGAACTCTCTTCAGCAGCAAAGGGGATAGCTGATACCACATTTCAGACAGAAGATATTATTGAAGAACTTAGTAACTATCTTAAAAACATTCAGATTGATGAAACACGCCTCGAAGATGTTGAAGCACGTCTGGATATCCTCCAGAAGCTGAAGCGCAAATACGGAGGATCTCTTGATGCAGTGATTGCTCATCTTGAATCTATCGAGCATGAACTCTCAGAAGTCGAAAACATATCTGATAAGATAAATGCAACCGAAGCAAAGCTTTCTGAATTGCATAGTCAATTGGACAAGTTGGCCCTGAAACTTTCTGAAAAAAGGGGTCTCACGGCGACAAATCTCGCCAAAAAATTAGAAACGGAACTTACCACCCTCAAAATGTCCCAGACACAATTTCAGGTGTTTCTTCACACAATATCTGCAGACGATAAGGCAGATCCTTATCTTACAATTGATGGTAAAGCCATAGATAAAACAGGAATCGATTGCGTATCCTTTCTGATTGCTCCAAATGTCGGCGAAGATCTAAAACCGTTGGTCGATATCGCCTCAGGTGGTGAGCTTTCCAGGGTTGTGCTGGCATTAAAGGCTATTTTGGCAGAGACGGAATCTGTAGAAACTGTAGTTTTTGACGAAGTTGACGCAGGGATCGGCGGAGGTGTGGCTGAGGTCGTAGGTAAAAAACTATCTTTTTTGGCCCGCCATCATCAAGTAATCTGTATCACCCATTTGCCGCAAATTGCAAAATTTGGTGATCATCATTTTAAGATTTCAAAGCATGTTGAACAAGGCAGAACTATAACTAATATTGATCCTCTTGGTGATGAAGAACGAATTAAAGAAATTGCCAGGATGTTAGGCGGTGTTGAAATTACCCGCGCAACAATTGACCATGCGCGTGAAATGCTTGATTCTTAGAGACCTTTGCAAAACGCCCCCTTTTGCCCAAATAGCGCTGTCGCTTCACTAAAGTGCCTGCGTTAGGCTCAAATTTTAATCCTCAAAATACTCAATGTATTCCTGTGGTTAAAATTTTCGCCTGCCTTGAACTTGAACAAAATTGAGCATTTTTCAAAGGTCTCGCTTAATTACAGATGACTAGTTTATAAGCTAAGATTAAATCCCAATACTATCGAGTTATGAATTTATATAGCATACCCCCCTTGTTGACTTTGTGCTGTTTTTTCGGCTTGGCCGTTTTGACGGTTTTACGGGGCGGTAGAACTAAAGTTAACATCCTTTTTTTGCTACTCTGCATTCTTGGTTCTATTCTATATCTGGATATCGTCTTAATCTTTAATGTCAAAGATGCCAAAACAGCTCTATTAATCAGCCGTATAGATCATTTTTTCATTATATATCTCCTTCCTTTATATATTCACTTTTTTCATGAATATTTAGGTATTTCCGGCCGAAAACGGTTTCTCCGTCTTGCCTATAGCTATGCGTTCATACTGATGTGTTTCACACCGACATCACTCTATTTAGAGTTTATGCAAAAGCATTCGTTCGGCTATTTTGCAAAAGGAGGGATACTTTATCCTTTTTTCGGATTTGGCGGTCTTTGCGTTAATATATATGTTCTGATAATCCTCTGGCAAGCAATCCAGAAGGAAAAATACAGTGTTACGAAGAACAGATTAAAATATCTATTTGTGGGCTTTGGAATCATGGGGCTTATGAATGGGCTGAATGCACTTCCCATCCTCGGCCATTCCGTGTATCCACCAGGAAATTTCAGTTTTATTCCACTTATCATTTTTGCTGTCGGGCTTTTTAAACACGATCTCCTTGATATGGGTATTCTGATCAAAAAGAGCCTTATCTATTCGCTGCTAACCGCACTTCTTACCTGTGTCTATTCTCTTGTCATTATTATGGCCAATAAAATATTCAAAGATTTTGATTTTTCCGATTCAATCTATTTTCCGATACTCCTTTTTCTCTTGATTGTTTTAGTTTTCGGGCCGTTAAAAACAAAAATACAGGCATTTATCGATCACATTTTTTTTAAAGGTAAATACGACTATCAAAAAATAATAAAGGATGTAAGCCGGATGATAGTGTCGGTTCTAAATTTTGATGAAATTGGAAAAAAACTTATAGCTACCGTTGTTGATAAAATGCTCGTAGAGAATTGTGCCTTATTCATATGCAATCCAACCGGCTCCGGTTTTATACCTTATTCTAATCATGTGGGAAATAGATATTCCATAGAATCAACGTATATTGCTAAAGAATCGTCCCTGGTGAAATTTATGGGTAAGCAGGATAAACCTATTCTAAGAAAAAACTTAGTTATACATACAAAGGATCCTGATATTCAGAAAGTGTTAACCGATATGGAAAAACTATCTGCAGAAATAGCACTCCCTTTGATATTCAATAAAAGATTAAACGGATTCATTATTCTTGGTGAAAAGCTTTCCGGTGATCTTTTTACTTCGGAAGATCTGGATCTTCTTGAGACACTTTCAAGCCAGACTTCCCTGGCTATTGAGAATGCAAGCTCCTACAAGCTTATTGATGACCTTAATAAAAATCTTGAAAATAAGGTGAAAGAAAAGACTCGTGATCTTAAAGAAGTACTTGCTGAAAAGGAACGAACTCAGGATCAGTTGATTCAATCAGAAAGCCTTGCAGCTATAGGTCAACTAGTGGCAGGAGTTGCACATGAACTGAATAATCCACTTGCAAGTGTTACCAGTCTGATGCAAACCATTCTGGAAGATCTTGAGCGATGGGATATGAAGGTGCAGCCGGGCGAAGATATAATAGACGATCTTCGATTTGCAAATAAGGACCTTGCCAGGGCAAAATCGATTGTAAAAAGTCTTCTAGACCTCTCAAGACAGACTCACACATATTCAGAGCCGGTCAACTTCAATCTAGTTATAAAGGATGCCTTAAGAGTACTATATAATCAGTACAAACACCATGATCTTGTTATAGTCGAAAATTATTATCAGGATCTTCCATATATCCAGGGAAACTTCGCCAACTTAGGCCAAGTCGCAATAAACATAATCAAAAACGCTTTCCAGTCTTTTTCCGGTAAAGGCGGAAAGATCTTTCTTACGACCCGTTTTGAAAAAAATACCGGTCAGGTTGTTTTCGAATGCTTGGATACCGGTCCTGGAATACCTGAATCTATCCAGCAGGACATTTTCAAGCCCTTTTTTACTACAAAGGAGGTTGGCAAGGGAACAGGCCTTGGGCTTTATATTTGCCATGAAATTATACAAAGACACGAAGGCACCTTAGCACTTGAAAAGGCAGATGGAATAGGTGCGCGATTTGTAGTTAGGTTGCCTGTAGTAGAGGCTTAAAAATTAACATTTTTTATTGAAAATGATAGTGTCATATACGTCCCCATGTTCATATTTGCTTGATTTATTTACTTTTTTATTATTGATGTTTCTGAGGACCGATAATTGCTGATCATACAATTCTGTGGTTGACACAACTATATTTTTTGTATATCACCCTTTGATGAATTCAAAAATCGAATTCATCAGGTTTTAAGCGCTATGTTATTATTTTTATCTTGTTTTAACAGATACTTAAGGCCTAATGTCTTGAACCTTTGAAAAAAGCAATCTTTTTGATTTTTCATGAAACTATTTTCTTTGGTCCGCATTCTTTTTTGATATAAAACCTGAAGCGGATTTTTTCGCACGGTGTAAAGGGAGTCAGATGAAAAAAAAGATCGAGAGCACCAGGAGTTATTCATATCATTAGCCCCTTTCCCTGTCATGGGGAGGGCTTTTTAAGTTTTTACATTGAAACGCATTAGCGGAGGACGTTGGGTGTTCATATTGTGAGGCCGACATCAATTCGCTGCATGCGACCTCCATTGCGTTTCAAATACCAGCGCATTTATTCCTCACGGCTTGATTTAAGCCTTAAGTCCCGGCTAAGACTTCGAATTTCTACCCGCGGAAATTTTAATTCCATTTAAAGGGATCGCAATTCAAGCTTTAGTTTACCTGAATTCCCGGGTGCAAACTTCATCCCGTCAGCAGAAAAACTGCCTTGAGTAGAAACATCACTGGACTATTTCTTTTTTTTTGCATTTATAATTAACCATCAAAAAGAGGTGTCCAATCTATGAGTAAAATTAAGATCGCGATTGTGGGTGTTGGAAACTGTGTCAGTTCACTGATTCAAGGAATCCACTATTACAGGGATAAAAATCCTGAAGATGCCAGTGGCCTGATGCACTATGAGATAAATGGTTATAAGCCCGGAGACATTGAGGTAGTTGCTGCTTTTGATGTCGATCAACGCAAGGTCGGTCTCGATGTGCATGAAGCTATTTTTGCAAAACCCAACTGTACGACAATTTTCTATCCTGAACTTCCCCAATCCGGAGTAACCGTTCGCATGGGTAATATTTTGGACGGTGTTGCGGACCATATGAAGGATTATCCCGACAACCAAACTTTCATTCTGTCCGGCGAATCTGAGCCGACCGCAGCGGAAATCATCAAGGCACTCAAGGAGTCCGGCGCCCAAATTCTCACAAACTATCTCCCGGTAGGCTCTGAAGAAGCCACTAGGTTTTATGCCAATTGCGCACTGGAGGCAGGGATCGCTTTTATCAATAACATTCCGGTGTTTATCGCCAGCGATCCGGCGTGGGTCAAACGCTTTGAAGATAAAAACATTCCCATAATCGGTGACGACATCAAGTCTCAAATGGGTGCTACCATCACTCACCGCATACTGACCGATCTGTTCAAAAAACGTGGCGTCAAGTTGGAACGCACTTACCAGCTCAATACAGGGGGCAATACCGATTTCCTCAACATGCTCGAACAAAAGCGTCTGGTTACAAAGAAAAAATCCAAGACTGAGGCTGTTCAGGCTGTAGCTGCCAAGCGTCTGGACGATGAAAATATCCATGTCGGGCCCAGTGATTACGTGCCGTGGCAGAAAGACAACAAAGTTTGTTTCATTCGCATGGAGGGCAAGCTGTTCGGTAACATGCCCATGAACCTTGAAATGCGTCTTTCCGTGGAGGATTCACCCAACTCGGCCGGTGTTGCCATTGACGCGATCCGTTGTGTAAAACTTGCTTTAGACCGTGGCATTGGGGGGATCCTTGAGGCACCTTCAGCATACTTTTGCAAACATCCCACACGACAGTTTACAGATGATGAAGCGTTTGTCATGATCGAAGACTTCATCAACGAAGATTAGAAATGTCAATATAAAATTGATCCCTAACGACAACTTAATTTTGACCCTCCTCAATTAATAATATAAATAGCCTTTCTTCTAAGGTGATCCCTTAGGGGAGGGTCTTGAAACCTTTAACTATTGCCAACGTTTTTTGAGAATTACTCTGAATAGTCTGGCAGATTGAAAAATTACTTGAAATTATTTGTGATGGATGTAATTATCTTTGTGTTAATTAGTCTATCTATGGTAAATTTTTTAAAGGGGAACCTTTTATGCCGATATATGAATTTAAATGCTTAAAATGCCAGGAATATTTTGAGTTACTCTTAATGAATAATAATGAGGAAATTGAACTGAAGTGCCCAAAATGCAAGTCTGAGGATTTTGAAAGGATTCTCAGTGCAACAAACTTCAGTATTGGCAATCCTTCCAAAGGAAATGCAGAGGTAAGCGCCAAAACAAGAACCTGTTCAAGCGGATCATGTACAACCTACGACATACCTGGGC
>CAZQOH010000123.1:0-6712 GCA_964594355.1 uncultured Desulfobacterales bacterium | reverse complement strand
GTGGAAGAAAATACGTATGTTTTTTACTAAATCAAAAGAAAAAGCATTAAAAATGGTATGGGAAGTTAAGAAAAATGACAAAAAGTCATATCTTATCGGTACCGCCCATTTTTTTCCCCATAGCTTCCGTAACTCAATTTCCCGATATATAAACAACTCTGATATCGTATTGTTTGAAGGTCCCCTGGATAAAGACAACATGGCCAAAGTAGTTAAAGCCGGTTATGAAAAAGAAAATGCCGGTCACCTTTTTGATGAACTTGACAGGAAAACTATTTCGAAAATAACCGAAGCGTTAGCTCCTTCCTGCCGTGGCAGAGATTCACTTTTTATTTTCAATGTCGGTATATTAAGCAAGGAAAATCCGGTATACGCAATGATAGAAGGAATGAAGCCGTGGTTGGCTTTTTTCACCATCTGGACCAACTTTTTGCAGAGAAATGGGTGGAAATATTCAGTAGATCTTGAAGCTTACAATATTGCCGTGGAAATGGACAAGAATATCATTCCTCTCGAAACTATAGAGGAGCAAATAGAAGTCCTGGAAAACCTCTCACACGAGAGGATGCTCGATTTCCTGAAGAGAATAGAAAGCTGGGATGCTTATGCAAAAGAGTATGTAAAATGTTATCTGGCAGGGGATTTGTTAAAACTTAAATCTATTGCCATAGGTTTTCCCAGCCGCCATTCATCAGTAATAAACCGACGTGACAAGATACTATATGAGAGAATGTTGGCTTATCTAGAAAAGGGAAATACAGTCGCTTTTGTAGGCGCGCCTCATATTAGGGGAATAAGCGAAATGCTTCACTCTGAGGGCTATCAAACCAGGGCCGAACATTCTTAACAGAGTCCCCTATTAAAAAGCAGGCTAAACAAATCGTTTTTTTTATTAATCCAAACAAATCATATGTTTGACCCCAATACCCCCTTATTATAATACTTCCTTCACCCTCCCGATTTTACCACTTTCTAAACGGACCTTAATACCATGAGGGTGAGTCGGCGATTTTGTCAGAATGTCTTTCACTATACCTTCCGTTAATTTTCCGGATCGTTGGTCTTTTTTCAATACTATCAGGACACACTGACCGGGCTTTATTTTTACACGATTTGTAGCATTCATGACGTTAATTCCATTACCGCCAAAAGGGCAGAATTCTTCGAGTCAAAGTATAATCTTATGAGCACCAAACCTTCTACTGAAAGAGGAAACTTATAATTTAATGGACGTCCCCTTGGATTGTTTAGAACTAGTAAAATATTAGTTATTTATATATTTAAGGTCGTCCCGCATCATTTATTTCGAATCTATCTAAATATTCCTCGATAAAATAAAGTAATGTATCTTCCCGTCTTTAAATTTACTACAACTATTCCCGAGGCAATTAACAACAGGGCAAGCAGAAGATTAATAGTGATAGGTTCGCCCAGAATCAGCCCACCGAGTAACACTCCCGAAATAGGCATGATGAAAATAAAAGAATGCAATGAAACAGCACTATATTTCTGAAGCAGGTAATTCCATGCCACAAAACCAAAAGATGCCGTTATCAGGCTCTGGTACAAGAGAGAAATAAGAATTTTTGTATTTATGAATGTCACCATCTGATCGTCCCATATAAACCCTGCAATAAAAAAGAATGGTACTGAAAAAATAATTGGATAAAGTACCATGTGAAAAGGCTCAAATGTATGAATAATCCTTTTTATATAAACCGTGTTCCCTGCCCAGAGGAAGGCTACAGCGAGGATCATGAAATCTCCAATCTGAACATCCGTCGTAATCCCTTTTTTCCCAAGAAAAACTAAAACCATTCCGGTAAAGCCCATGGAAAGTCCCAGGATTTTCTTTTTCGTAATCCGATCTCCTGGAATGAAAAAATGAGCCAGAAAAAGAATAAAAAAAGGTTGAAGGTTAATGAGCAAGGTTCCCCGGGAAGCATAGGTTCTATTGAGACCAAGGTAAAGCAGAAAAACTTGTATGGTAAAAAATATGGATAGAATCAACAGCTGATGTATCTGTCTCTTGTTAATACCGAAAGAACGTCGTGTAATTTTGCCCCAAAGATAAATAGCAAACGCTGCTATACTGAAACGAATTCCCGCTGTCGTGAATGGTCCTAACCCAGATAGGCTGATCTTAATAGCGACGGAGTTAGCTCCAAAAGCAATACAGAGTAGTGATGTAAAAACAGCTGCAATAAAAGGAAGTTCTTGATTATTGGGTGTATCTTTGATCATTACTATATTTCACTCTCTTTAATATTTTACCTTTTTGAATTATACCGGTTGTCCTAAATATGTTCCGATTGACCAGCGTCTGAACTTCCGAGCTAATCGTGGGTTCATTTGAAGCGTTCTACGGCTCGCTGCGCTAAAATTAAAGAACTCGACCTCGCTACGCTCGGGACTCAAACAGCTTCAATTTTTACGCTCCGTTTCGCCAAGAACGCTTAATCAAATGTCCCCAAATTGATTAGCTCGGAAACTCAGACGCTGCATATATTCTTTGAAACGAAATGTTATTTTGACAAACATTTTAAAGCACTTTTTCATAGACGCCCCCTTGATCAGAAATTGGGCAAAAGGAGGCGTTTTGCAAAGGTCTCGTTTCCTTTATGTTGAAGGAACTACCTGAAGGGCTTCCACCAGTATGTATCTTTTTCAGGGTTTGTGGGAGTGATGATCTCTCCGGGCATTGGTATGGAGACCCGGGTATTGTCCCTCTCGGCTGCGGCCAGGAGCCGTTCAACAGGTTCGTACCAGCTGTGAAGACCCAGATTAAAGGTACCCCAGTGGGTGGGAATGAGCCGTTGGCCCCGTAATTGTATCTGGGCTCTAACCGCCTCTTCCGGATTGATGTGGATGTCTGGCCATATCACATCATAGGCCCCAATCTTGATAAAGGTCACCTGGAAGGGGCCATATTGATCACCGATCCTTTGGAATTCAGGCAACATGCCCGTATCCCCGCTAAAATAGATACGGTATTTTTCCCCCATGATGATCCAGGAACACCAGAGGGTTCCATCCCTGCCGAAGAGCCCCCTGCCGGAGTAGTGACGGGCCGGGGTGCAGACGAGCCGGATCTCTCCATCCATAAGTTCATCCCACCAATCACATTCCCGAATCTTTTCCTTTGTAATCCCCCAGGATTCCAGGATAGGGCCGATGCCGAGAGGGACATAGAATCTGCGGGTCCTGTCCGCTATTTTTAAGATCGTATCCTTGTCCAGGTGATCATAATGATCGTGAGAAATGATGACCCCATCTAGGGGCGGGACTATTTTGGCGTTCAGAGGGGCCGGGTGAAACCGTTTGGGCCCTATCCACTGAACAAAAGAGGCCCTTTGGCTAAAGACAGGGTCAAAGAGAAACCGTTTCCCATGGAGCTCGATCAGGACTGACGAATGCCCCAACCAGGTTAATAGTGGTATTACTGACGGGGGGTTCTGGAAATTCTCTTTGTTCAGCGGAACGATGGGAAGAGGCCTTACCGGTTTTTTGGGTTTCTGCCTCCCGGAAATGGATTTTTTGACCATCTCCCAGAATCGACCTTTGGCAATCATTCGTGTGGGTATGCTGTTTTGAAACTTACCGTCCTTGAAATGCTTTGACATTTTTATCCTATCGGTCTGTTGAGAACGCTCATATAGGTGATTTATATATAGTAAGGAAATGATGAGAATACCGACAATGAGCACTCCAAGAATTGTTTTGAGCAGAAAGTTGCCGGTTTTTCTCAGCCACATATGTTACCATCCTTTATCAATCACGAGGGCATAAAAGTGTGAAAAGCAATAGATATATTTCCATCTTCTTAATACAAACACCAGGCTTCCCCGGGCAGTATAGTCGCGAGACCCCCTTTTTAATATTCTACTTACGTTCATCTCTCACCCGTTTGGCCTTGTGGGTTTCACGCGCCAGGGTTTTGGCGGGCAGTACGCTGACCCTGGGCTTGATGCCAATGATTTTCTTACACTCGGTTTGAACTTCCTGGACCAACACATCACTATCCCCGTCAAAATCGTCATTTTTTTCGACTTCCACCGTCAGCACGGCCATATGCTTTTCTTCGGAAATCACGCAGACGTATTCGCCGGTGAGATTGGCGTTGTTCCGCACGATGGTTTCAATATCGCTGGGAAATACATTGACACCTTTAATGATCATCATGTCATCCAGGCGGCCATGGATGCCGTGCAGACGCATGTGGGTGCGTCCGCAGCTGCATGTTTCAGTGGTATAGGATACGATATCCCCGGTACGAAACCGTATTAAAGGCCGGGCAACTTTTTTAAGGGAGGTCAGAATCATTTCACCACGCTGCCCTTCCGGGACTTCTTCTCCGGTATCCGGATCAACCACTTCCACGAAGATATGGTCTTCAGCCCAATGCAGTCCATCCTTGGCTTCGCACATGGCTGCACAGGCCCCGAAGATATCCGAAAGACCATAGTAGTCATATACATCCGCCTGCCATAATTCTTCGATGCTTCTTTTGGTTTCGGGAATAGACCCTCCGGGTTCACCGGCCACGAAGATTTTACGTATTGAAAGCTCGGCCGGGTTGATACCTCTTTCTTTGGCAGTCTCCCCCAAAAACCAGGCGTAGGAAGGCGTGGTCCAGGTTACGGTGGGTCTCCAGGTCTGGAAAATACTCAACAGCCGATCAGACGGAATGGTGCCGGCCCATATGGTCAAGGCTCCGACTTTCATGGCGCCGATAACATCCGGGCCACCAACAAAAAGGGTGAAATTCAAGGCATGACAATAGCGATCCGTTGGCCGCATGCCTGATGACCAGAAAAAACGGGCTTCACAATCCTGAAAATCTTCAAAATCTTGAGCGGTAAACGGAGAGGCCGTCGGAACACCGGTGGAGCCGCTGGAAGCGCTGAGAAAAACAAAGTCTTCTTCCGGCGCACAGATGAGATCGCCGAAATCAGGAACGTGCTGCTGCCGGCTGCGCAAAACTTTTTTGTCGATATAGGGAAATTTTTTCAAGTCGTCAAAACTTTTAAGATGAGACGGTGTTACATCGGCCTCATCGAAGATTTTCTTATAATAAGGTGATTTGTCGCAAGCTAACTCAATTGTTTTTTTTAATAAATCGAATTGATAGGATTTAAGCTTATTCCGTGGCATTGTCTCAAGCTCTTCATCCCAGTACATACGATAATTGCTCATTACTCATTTCCTCCTATATAACGGTTTTCATAAATATGTTACAATTGATCAGCGTCTGAACTTCCGAGCTCATCGTGGGTGCAATATTTTGACAAACACTATATTTGTCAAGAGGTTTCACTGTCCCTCAGGTTTCTGAAAAACATGCCTGCCCCGCCTGCCCCGAAGCTCCGGCAGATGGTACCAATTCTAATTTTCATTTAAAAAATCCAAAGCATATTGAACATGCAGGACCGTTCCAATCTCGAGCGCATCTTCATCAATATTGAACCGCTCATGATGCTGTGCTTGGCAGGCTCCCTTCTCTTCATTCATGGCACCTAAAAAGATATATACCCCAGGCACTTTTTCCAGATAAAATGAAAAATCCTCTGCCCCTGTTATAGGTGGCATTTGGAAAAGTACATCTTTGCCATAGGTGTTTGTTATCATTTTTTCTGTACGATCCGCGCTCTTAGCCTCATTTACTGTTGGCGGCACACCTTTTACATACTCAAGTTTTGCTTCTGCTCTGTAAGACTTTGCCGTATTCGTGATTATTCTTTCCATGATATCAGGAAGCTTTTTCCCTATTTCATGATCAAAGCATCTGGTGGTCCCTTCAAGCCGGGCAGACCCAGCGATTACGTTAAATCTTGTTCCTGCATGAAATTTTCCCACGCTAATGACAATCGGTTCAACCGGATTGATTTCTCTACTGGCAATGGACTGCAGATTCATCACGATGGCGGAAGCCGCCACAACTGAGTCTACCGTCTGATCTGGCATACCACCATGACCCCCTTTTCCTATGACGTCTATAAAAAAATGATCGGCAGAAGACATCCTTGGACCTTTTCCAACAGAAATCAAACCGACTGGAAACATTCCTATAATATGAATACCAAAGATATTGTCCACACCGTCCAGTCCACCGTCTTCAATGATACTTGGTGCGCCGTTCATCGCCTCCTCGGCCGGTTGGAAGATCAATTTCACAGTACCATTCAATTCATTTTTAATTTCACTTAATACTTTTGCTGCTCCTAAAAGCATGGCCATGTGTCCATCATGCCCGCACGCATGACTCACACCTTTGTTTCGAGATTTATAATCAACTTCATTTAATTCCTCTACCTCAAGGGCATCCATGTCAGCTCTCAAGGCCACAGTTTTCCCACCTTTTTTCCCTTCAATTGTTGCGATTATACCTGTTTTAGCGGCTGGAATATAAGGTATTCCCATTTTATCGAGCTCTTCTTGTATCCTCTTAGAGGTGTTTACCTCCTGCCAACCTATTTCAGGATACATATGAAATTCCCTTCTCATGTCAGTGATATATTGGCTGTATTTTTTTGTCAGTTCCTTAATATTCATTTTTTCTCCTATCGGTCATGTATTGATAATAAAAAACCATTAAAACAAAAAAATAAGAATTTGCATCTTTAGTCAGTGAGTATAGGGGAAATAAGCTTGTGTGTCAATTATACCTATTGGTATGGTGAACAGGGCTGGGTTCTATGTTAATAGGGGACAT
>CAZQOH010000122.1:0-6780 GCA_964594355.1 uncultured Desulfobacterales bacterium | reverse complement strand
TTGTTATATTATACAAATCCTATGCTAATTCAGGCTTTGGGAAATTATACTATTAACTTTCTACGGACCATAAATAATAACTAAAAGCTCTGCTGTTTTCTCGCCGGTGTTTCTTAAATTGTGCCTGATTCCGGAGTTAAAGTGGAGGGAATCACCCTCGCTAAGTGAATTTACATGCTCTCCAACCAGTATTTCAATATTGCCTGACAATACATATACAAACTCTTCTCCCTCATGTTGATAACCTACGCCTTTATGCTCTTTCATTGAATCTATGGTAACTTTGAAAGCTTTAAGATGCTTATTCTCCGCACCAGGGGTCAGGGTTGTATAAGCGTAATTATCTGTACGCTTGGTATATGCTTTGACACGGCTTCTCAAATCGGATTCTTGTTCTTTTAGCAAAAAACCGGAATCTACTCCTAAAACCCTTGCAATTTGCAGAAGATTGCCGACAGGAGGCATTATCTTTCCGGTTTCAATCTTTTTCAGGTCATCGATTGAAATGCCTGTTTCATTAGCAACTTGATCGAAAGAAATCTTTTTTTGTGTCCTTACTTTTTTTATCTTCTTACCTACCGGCACAAATGTATCGGCTTTCCTTCGCGGCATAATCCCCCCTTAATCATATTCATAAAAACCTCGTCCCGTTTTTCTGCCAAGCCAACCACCCTCTACATATTTGCGAAGAAGCGGACATGGACGATATTTTGAATCATTAAATCCATTATAAATTGTTTCCATTATTGCAAGACAGGTATCCAATCCTATTAAATCAGCCAGCTGTAACGGACCCATGGGATGATTCATCCCAAGCTTCATGACGGTATCGATATCTTCCCTTGTTCCAACACCGTGATAGAGACAGTAAATAGCCTCATTAATCATCGGCATAAGAATTCTGTTGGCAATAAAGCCGGGATAGTCATTCGCCTCAGCAGGAGTTTTGCCGAATTTTACGGCAAAGTCCCAGGTGGTCTTAAAAGTTTCATCTGAGGTTGCAATCCCTCGAATAACCTCAACCAGTTTCATAATCGGTACCGGGTTCATAAAATGCATTCCAATAATTTTGTCCGGCCGTTTTGTTTGGGCTGCAATCCGTCCTATTGGAATAGAAGAAGTATTTGTTGCGAGAATTACTTGAGGCTCACAGATTTCATCAAGGTCTTTAAAAATCTGAAATTTAATCGACTCATTCTCAGTAGCGGCTTCAACAACAAAATCGGCCAAAGCCATGTCCTTTAGATCCACACTGGTTTTGATTCTTCCCAGAACAGCATCCTTTTCATCGGCGGTTAATTTTCCTTTATCAATCCCGCGTCCTAAAATTTTTGAAATGCTTTTAAGACCACGTTCAACAAATTCATCCTTTATGTCATTCATAAAAACATCAAGACCACTCATGGCCGCAACCTGAGCAATTCCATTTCCCATTTGACCGGCACCGACAACTCCAAAAGTTTTTATTTCCATATTCTTCTCCTTTTTTGTTTCACCACAGAGATCACAGAGAAAATAATAAATTGGAGAAACCTAAAAATTAAAATTCCATGTTCATTGTGTCTCTGTTGTAAATTAAATTAGAATTTAAAATGTTATAAAATGACCAGAGACCTTTGAAAAATGCTGAATTTTGTTCAAGTTCAAGGCAGGCGAAAATTTTAACCACAGGAATACATTGAGTATTTTGAGGATTAAAATTTGAGCCTAACGCAGAAATTGGACAAAAGGGGGCGTTTTACAAAGGTCTCGACCAATAACGAACACAACTGATTACCGTTTCACAACCATTGAAACCGCCTCTCCACCTCCAAGGCACAAAGAAGCCAGTCCAACTTTTTTATCCTGTTTTTCCATTTCATATAATAGAGTCACAAGGATACGACACCCGCTTGCTCCGATTGGATGACCCAGTGCGGCACTGCCGCCATTTACATTTACCTTTGAAGTGTCAAGCCCGAGTTCCCGTAATACGGCCACCGTAGAACCACTGAAAGCTTCGTTAACCTCATAAAGATCTACATCATCTTTAGAAATCCCCTCTTTCTTCAGGCATTTTGGAATCGCCCAGATTGGAGCCACAAGGACGTATTTTAGATCAATACCGTAAGAAGCCTGGGCACCTATGGTTGCCATGATTTTGCATCCAAGTTCTTCAGCCTTTTCTTTCGACATTACTACCACTGCTGCAGCGCCGTCACTTATAATGGATGCATTACCGACGGTGGCAAAACCGTCTTTTTGAAATGCAGGCCTCATTTTTGCCAAAGCTTCATAACTAGTTTCTCTTGGGCACTCATCCTGCTTGAAAATGACGGGATCACCTTTTCGTTGTGGGATTTCTACCGGAATAATTTCATCTTCGAACTTGCCGGCATTTATTGCGGCAAATGTACGCCGGTAAGATTCAGCTGCATATCGATCCTGGTCTTCCCTGCTTACGTTGTATTTTTCCGAACATAGATCATTGGAAATTCCCATATGAAAATCGTTTACAATATCCCAAAGCCCATCATTGATCATATGATCTTTGAGTATTCCTTGACCCATACGATATCCGAAACGGGCTTTTTCAAGATAATAGGGCGCCATACTCATGTTTTCCATTCCTCCGGCTACAACTACATCCGCATCACCTAGCTGGATAGCCTGGGCAGCAAGCATTACGGTTTTTAAGGCAGATCCGCATACTTTGTTGACCGTAATACATTCCACCTCCCACGGCATTTCTGCCATGATTGCGGCCTGCTTTGCAGGATTCTGGCCATAGCCGCAAGGAAGCACCAATCCCATCATTACTTCATTTACTTGATCCTTTTGAATTCCAGCTCTGCTCACAGCCTCTTTAATCACAATAGAACCAAGTTTTGTCGCACCTAAAGAGCTCAATGAACCATTAAAGCTGCCCAATGGTGTTCGTGCTGCACTAACGATGACTGCTTCTCTCATTAATTAATCCTCCTTTTAGTTATATCAAACCTCGTTAAGTTGTTAAGTGGTTGAGTGGTTAAGTTGTTATTTTTATGACAATATTTTGAATTTGCATGAAAATTGGACGCACGTTATTTAGATGATTATAACCTTATGAAATTTCAATGGTTATTTTCCTACTCAACCACTTAACCACTCAACTATTTAACTATGTCTGGTTTACATACTGCGGCGATACTGCCCGCCCACATCATACAATGCCTGAGAAATCTGGCCAAGGCTGCATACTCTTACAGCTTTCATAAGTTCAGCAAACATATTTTCTCCTGATAAGGCTGTTTCTTGGAGATGATCCAGCGCTTCAGGCGTTTCTTTTTCGTTTCGCTTTTCAAATTCAGCAAGACGTTTGAGTTGAGATTTTTTTTCTTCTTCGGTTGCTCTGGCAAGTTCAACACATTCGGTCAACTGCTCAATATCGGCGTCCGGATCGAGAAAGGTGTTAACTCCAATTATGGGAAGTTCTCCTGAATGCTTTAACTTTTCATAATTGATCGATTCTTCCTGAATTTTGTTTCGCTGATAGCCCGTCTCCATGGCACCTAGAACACCTCCGCGCTCTGTAATTCTATCAAACTCGGCAAGAACAGCCTCTTCTACCAGACTCATCAGTTCTTCAACAACGAAGCTGCCCTGGTTCATATTTTCATTCTTGGCAATACCCCATTCCCTGTTAATTATGAGTTGAATGGCCAAGGCGCGTCTTGCCGACTCTTTACTTGGAGTGGTTATTGCCTCATCAAAGGCATTGGTGTGAAGGCTGTTGCAGTTGTCATAAATAGCGCAGAGAGCCTGCAACGTTGTCCTGATATCATTGAACTGAATCTCCTGACTATGCAAAGACCGACCTGACGTCTGGATATGATATTTCAGCATTTGGGAACGTTTAGAACCGCCGTATTTTTCTTGCATTGCAATAGACCATATACGTCTTGCCACTCTCCCTATAACTGTATATTCAGGATCCATTCCGTTGGAAAAGAAAAAAGACAAATTCGGTCCAAAGCTGTCAAGCGGCATCCCCCTGGAAAGATAATACTCTATATAGGTAAATCCATTGGCAAGTGTAAAAGCAAGCTGAGAAATAGGATTGGCTCCGGCCTCTGCAATATGATAGCCTGAAATGGAAACTGAATAGAAATTACGGACATCGTTTTCTATGAAAAATTCCTGTATATCCCCCATCATCCTCAGCGCAAATTCGATGGAGAAGATACAGGTGTTCTGACCCTGGTCTTCCTTTAAAATATCCGCCTGAATAGTACCACGCACATTGGAGAGTACCATGGATCGGATTTTATTGTATTCTTCCTTTGTAAGTTCTTTTCCATTTTCTGACTTATACTTATCAACCTGCTGGTCTATAGCCGTATTTAAAAACATAGCCAGAATTAATGGGGCAGGACCGTTTATTGTCATGGAGACTGAGGTATTGGAAGCACAAAGTTCAAAACCATCGTAAAGTGTCTTTACATCATCCAGTGTGCATATACTGACACCGGAAGTGCCGACCTTACCGTAAATATCAGGGCGTATGTCAGGATCGTATCCATATAATGTAACTGAATCAAAAGCCGTTGAAAGACGATTTGCCTCATATTCGGCAGACAGAAGCTTGAATCTCATGTTTGTTCTTTTTGGATCACCTTCGCCGGCAAACATCCGTGTTGGATCCTCATCAAGCCGTTTTAGCGGGAATACACCTGCTGTGAACGGAAAACGTCCCGGAACGTTTTCTTCCCTTATCCACTTATAGATTTCACCGGGGTCCTTAAATTTTGGAAGGACAATCTTTGGAATCCTCTTATTTGATAATGATTCGGTAAAAAGGGGTACTCTAATCTCATTATCTCTAACCATGTAGACCAACTCGTCTTTACTATAGGTTTCCTTAATTTCTCTCCATTCATCAAGAAGATGGGTTGTTCCCGGATTAAGAGACTTCTCGGCCTTTGCAATTTCTTCTTTGAGCCTGGAAAGAACTTCTGAAGAATCTCCGTTAAGCTTATCTTCACTTATGGTCCTGGCGGTTTCTTTCAGATGCCAAACTCTCCGTAAATTATCTGCCTGCTCTTCTGTACGCCGGTGATAATCCCTTATAGTATCTGCAATTTCAGAAAGGTAACGGGTGCGTTCCGATGGTATGATAATCGTTTTGGAAGTAGACGTTTTTGTATTAGATTGTGGAAGGTTTGATTCAAATTTTATTCCGGTCTTTTCAGCTATTGTATCAAGAATTGTATGATACAGTGCTGTAAGGCCGTCATCATTGAACTTTGAAGCGATTGTTCCAAAGACAGGCATTTCTTTGGGAGATTTGTCCCATGCATCTCGATTACGCTGGACCTGCTTGCAAACATCACGGACGGCATCTTCGCCACCCCGTTTCTCATATTTATTCACCGCGATAATATCAGCAAAATCAAGCATGTCTATTTTCTCGAGCTGAGAGGCGGCACCGAATTCACTGGTCATAACATACATGGATAAATCAACAAGATCTATAATATTCGAATCGCCCTGTCCAATACCCGCAGTCTCTGCTATTACCAAATCAAAGCCTGCAGCTTTAACAACTTCAATTGCTTCAGGCAAAGCATCAGGAGTCTCCGTGTTTGATCGGCGAGTTGCAATGCTACGCATATAAATCCTTTGATTCCCGATGGCATTCATGCGTATTCGGTCACCCAAGAGTGCTCCGCCGGTTTTGCGACGTGAAGGATCGCAGCTTATAATTGCCACATTTATATCTTTAATATCTTGAAGAAGGCGTAAAATTATCTCATCTATCAAAGACGATTTTCCTGAGCCTCCGGTACCTGTAATGCCTATAACCGGTATTTTTCGATCTCCAATTTTTTTTAAAAGCTCTGTTCTGAGCTTGGCGAGATTGCCATTATCCTCAGCCTTAGCCAGTTCTATGGCTGTAATAAGATTTGCAACCATGAGTTTATTATCGGGAGACAAACTGTCAAAGTCAAAATTACTGTCTCTAACAGTAGAAAAATCCAAATGTTTTACCATATGGTTAATTATACCCTGGAGACCTAACTTCGAACCATCTTCAGGAGAATATATTTTAGCAACACCGTATTTTTCCAGCTCTTTGATCTCTTCAGGCACAATGACGCCGCCACCGCCACCAAAAACTTTGATGTGTGAAACACCTTTTTCCTTAAAAAGATCAAGCATATATTTAAAATATTCTAAATGTCCTCCCTGATAACTTGATACAGCCACCCCTTGCACATCTTCTTCAATGGCCGCATCCACAATTTCTTGAACCGATCGGTTAATTCCAAGATGAATAACTTCTGCGCCTGTATCTTGGAGTATCCTGCGCATGATATTTATGGCTGCGTCATGGCCATCAAAAAGTGAGGTGGCCGTAACTACTCTTATATGATTCTTGGGTTTGTATACTTCAACTTCAAGACTCATAATTCCTCCTTAAAGTTTTTAGTTTTGGGTATTAGGTTTTATTTTTATACTATTTTAGCAGATATTTACAACCTTAAACTTAACACTCAAAACCGGCGAGGGACATGGACGTCCCGAGTCAACGCGAAAATTATAACCATATGAATACATTGAATATTTTGAGTATAGCGCTAAAGATTCACTGCGTGCCAAAATTTGAGCCTGTTGACAAATCTATTATAACTCGTTAAATAATTTATGATCGAGCACTCGTTCATAAACTATATTTAAAAGGTGCTTATTTAACAAGCAAAGATTTTACTACCTGAATTTTGCACAAAAGAATAACTAAAAATAGAAAACCATCTGGGT
>CAZQOH010000121.1:0-6789 GCA_964594355.1 uncultured Desulfobacterales bacterium | reverse complement strand
AAGCGCACCTTAATTTAGGAAAAAATTGTCCTTGACTTGGGGTCCACTTCCTTTTTTAATTATAAAAATTACAAAGAAGCACCTCACCACTCAAAAAGATATTATAAAATTAAAGCTATCAATAAATAATTTTAATAACTTAATAGGTATATTATGAGTTTAAAACAAAATCACGGCGAACCAATTAATTTCAAATCAACTAATATAACAGACGAACAGCGAGAGTGCTTGAAAGAGTTTTTTCCTGATGTTTTTTCAGAAGGAAATAAAATAGACTGGGAAAAACTGCGGCTCTCTTTAGGTGACACTATAGACGACTCACCGGAACGGTATTCATTTACCTGGGCAGGCAAAAAGGATGCAATCCATCTTTTGCAAACACCCACCAGGGCAACTCTAATTCCGGATTTAAAAGAATCAGTGAATTTTGATAAGACCGACAATCTATTCATCGAGGGTGATAATCTGGAAATTATGAAACTACTGTATAAGTCCTATTTTGGTCGAATAAAGATGATCTACATTGATCCTCCATATAATACTGGTAAAGATTTTATCTATCCTGATAACTACAGAGACCCATTAGAACAATATTTAAGATTAAGTGGTCAAAAAGATAATGATGGAAATTTATTAACAAGCAAAGTGGATCGTATCGGTCACTTTCATTCTTCATGGTTATCGATGATGTATCCTCGTCTTTTTGTTGCCCGACAACTATTAAGCGATGATGGTGTTATATTAATAAACATAGGGGATGTTGAAGTATTTAACCTTATCCATATTTGTGATGAAATTTTCGGAGAAGAAAATAAAATAGGAGTTTTGGCTTGGGAAAAGAAAAAAAAAGGTTCATTTCTTGCGAATTCATTAACCAATATTAAAGATTTCATTGTCCTTTATTCTAAAAATTCTGAAAATTTTCAAGGTCTCATTGGAGAAATAAACTTGGAAAAGGAAACTTACCCTTGTATTAATCCCTCTAATAAAAGAGAGAAAAGGATCATAAAAGCAGGTATTAATAGTAAATATAAAGAGAAAAATTATAAGCTGCCAAAGGGCTCAAAAATTTCAGCTGCCACAATGGATATGATTTTACATTCAGATTTAATAATAAAAAACGGGAAGCTCGCCCAAGATTTTATAATTGAGGGTAATTGGAGATATACTCAAAAATTATTAGATGAATATGCTGACAAAAAAGAACTCTACATTACTGAGGATTTATATTTGCGGCGTATTGTTACAGAACCAAGATACAAAACATTAAAAGACCTTCTTCCAAGATTAGGAACTTCAGGAGAGGCTAATTCAAAAGGTTTTGACATAAACAATTTGTTTTTAGATGGATGGGGAACAAATGAAGACGGCAATAATGAAATAATCGATATTTTTGGAAACAAGGCAGTTTATGATTATTCAAAACCATCTAAGTTAATAAAGAAATTAGCTGCATCTATCCGTGATAATGATTTTATTGTTCTTGATTTTTTTGCAGGATCAGGTACCACTGCCCATGCTTTACTTGACCTCAATCGAGAAGATAAAGGTAAGCGTAAATTTATTATGGTACAATTCCCCGAATTAACAAATAAAGTTTCGGAAGCCTATAAAGCTGGCTATAAGACAATAACTGAAATTGGAAAAGAACGAATTCGCCGAATTATCAATAAATTAGAAGAAGAAAAAAAGGACAACGAAGACCTGGGCTTTAAAGTTTTTAAGTTATCAGAATCCAATTTTAAAAACTGGAAAGGAGTCAAAAAAAGTAAGCCCGAGGAATATATTGAACAAATGAAAATGTTTGTTGACCCCCTGAAGTCCAAATGGAAAGAGAAAGACGTAATATATGAAATCGCCATCAAAGAGGGATATGGCCTCAATGCGCGGATCGATAACGTAGCCAAAGTAAAGAATAATAAAGTTTATAAAATAACCGATCCGGATAAAAATCAATTTTTCTATATATGCCTGGACAAATCAATTAAATTGAACAGCCTTAAGCCCTTGAATCTTACTCGCGACTATTTGTTTATTTGCCGTGATGTAGCTTTAAACGATGATACTGCCGCTAATCTGGCTTTGCAGTGCCGGCTTAAAACCATCTAAACGCTAACAATTATGGAATTTAAATTCAACGCCAACCAGGACTTTCAGATCAAGGCCATTGAAGCCGTTACCGATCTTTTCGACGGCCAGCCTCGAATTGAAATAAATTTGTCCGTATTGAACGGCCTATCCGCTGTTCCCAACAAATTGGACATGGAAGACAGCGACATATTGAATAACCTCAAAAATGTTCAGAAAAAGAACAGCATCCAGGCTGGTTCAGAATTAAAGCTGATTCAAGCCAAAATCGAAACCGACAACGGTGACGAGGATGTTTCCTTTTATAATTTTTCTGTTGAAATGGAAACCGGCACCGGCAAAACCTATGTCTATCTACGCACTGCTTTAGAGTTATTTAAGCAATACGGCTTCCGCAAATACATTATAGTGGTGCCGTCCGTAGCTATCCGCGAAGGCGTATTAAAAACCCTTACTATCACAGCCAAACATTTCCGAGAACTTTTCGACAATATCCCTTACCGTTTTTACGCTTACAATTCCGCCAATCTTTCCCCGGTACGGCAGTTTACCCTCTCAGATAGCGTCGAATTCATGGTAATGACCATTGACGCTTTTAATAAGGCCCAAAACGTCATCCGCCAGTCCATGGACAGATTACAGGGCGACACGCCTATCCACTTGATTCAAGCCGCTCGGCCGATTCTTATTCTTGACGAGCCCCAAAATATGGAAAGCGAAAAAGCAATAGAGGCACTATCCCTGCTAAAGCCTTTAATGGCCCTTAGATACAGCGCCACTCACCGCAATCCCTATAATTTAGTTCACCGTCTGACGCCCTTTGAGGCTTATCACCAGGGCCTGGTGAAAAAAATCGAGGTGGCCTCGGTAGTTTCTGAAGATGATACCATCCGGCCATTCATGCGCCTGGAGGATATTGAAACCAAAAAAAATATCATAAAAGCTAAATTAGCCGTTCATAAACTGATGGCCAACGGCACTATTAAGGAAAAAACTGTCACCATAAAACCCACAGATTCTTTGCAAGAGAAAACCAACAGGCAGGAATATGCTGAATATGGCATTGACGAAATCAACCCTGGTTCCGGCTTTATCCGCTTTACAAACAACATTGAATTAAATATCGGCGAGGAAATTGGCACAGACAAAGACACTATTTTCGAGGAGCAAATTCGCTATACTATTGAGGAACACTTCCGCAAGCAGGCTCGATTGAAAAAAAGCGGGATAAAAATCTTGTCTCTTTTTTTCATTGATCGCGTTGACAATTATGTCCAGGAAGACGGCATTATCCGTAAATCTTTCAACCGAATTTTTGACGAACTGAAAGTTAAGTATCAAGGCTGGAAAAACAAAAGGGCAGAAGAAGTCCAAGCTTCTTATTTTGCCAGTCGGAGGAGTAGAGCTGGTGATACAATTTTCGAGGATAGCAAGACCGGAGAAGCCGAGAAAGATCGGAAAGTTTATAATCTAATTATGAAAGACAAAGAGCGCCTGCTTTCCTTTGAAGAGCCGGTGGCTTTTATCTTTTCCCATTCTGCCCTTCGGGAAGGCTGGGATAATCCTAATGTGTTTCAGATTTGTACGCTTAATCAGAGCGTTTCCGAGATTAAAAAAAGGCAGGAAGTCGGCCGTGGCGTTCGTTTAAGCCTTGACCAAACCGGAGAGCGAATTCAGGATGAAAAAATAAATATCCTCACTGTTGTAGCCAATGAGAGCTACGAAACGTTTGTGTCTGAACTGCAAAGCGAAATCGCTTCTGATTACCAGAAAGAAATCGAGGCCCGATATGGTAAGCCCCTTGATAAACTAAGTCCCGCCGAAAGACGAAGAATTGAAGCCGAATACGGCGAGGGTATCCTACCGCCCCCTCCAGCCAGTGCCCGGCGTCGGATTACCTCTAAGCTTCGCAAGCGATATATTTTAAAGCCCGAATTTAAAGCCCTTTGGGAAAAAATCAAACATAAGACTCGTTATGCTGTGCATATCGACACGAAAAAACTTATAAAAGATGTTATTGAAAAATTAAATAAAGCGCAATACCAGCCGCCCCGCGTGGCTATTACCAAAGTACTTTTGAGCGCCGATGACAAAGAGGCCTTTTCCGCCCTGCAGCTTAGTTCAGCTAAAACAGTAGCTGATCTAACTGGCCGATTCCCGCTTCCTAATTTAATAGACACAATGGCTAACCTTATGGAGCACACTACGCCGCCGGTTCATCTAACCCGCCAGACCCTTTTAGATATTGTTCATAAAGTAAATCCAACTTGCCAAAAAGCGGCCCTTTCCAGTCCCAACAATTTTGCCACCACAGCCGTATCTACCATCAAAGAAAAACTAATAGATCAATTAGTTACCGGCATCCAGTATGAAAAGATTTACGCCTGGTATCAAATGGAAATGTTGGAGGCGGAAATTCCCGGCTGGAAAGATTATTTAGTGCCGGCTAAAAATTCAGTTTATGATCATGTGGAGTGTGATTCCGAAACAGAACGTAAGTTCGTAAAAGACCTGGTAAAGCGCCAAGACGTAAAACTATACCTAAAACTTCCTTTCTGGTTTACAGTAGATACGCCAGTGGGTAAATACAACCCAGATTGGGCAATTGTTATGGAAGACCGGGACGTACATGGCCAACCCATCAATAAACCCTTGCTCTACCTGGTCCGGGAAACTAAAAGCACCCATGATCGTAACAAACTCCATCCGGATGAACGCCGCAAAATTGAGTGCGGCGAAAAACACTTCGGAGACGCCCTGGGCGTAGATTACAAGGTGGTTGTCACCGCCAACGAACTTCCTTGATTAAATTTTAATTTATCAATAATATAAAAATACTATGGCCAATATTTTAATTAATAATAAAAAATTTAACTTTCTGGACTTCGACTCTGAAGATGAGTTTGAGAAGGCCGTAATCGCAAACAGCCAGTGTCTATTCGGCAAGGATTCAATTTATATTGACGTTAAAAAAAGATTCGGCAATAAAGACTCTTATCACAAGGGTATCCCTGATGGTTATTTAATCGACTTTTCGAGTAAAAAACAGCCACATCTTTATTTTGTCGAAAACGAACTATCCACCCACGACGTTTACAGTCACATTTCAGAACAACTTCTTAGATTTAACACCTCTATAAAAACATCTAAAAATCAAATCCGTAATAAATTACTTGAGGTGATTAAGGCAGATACAAAACTGCTTAATAATATAAATAACTTTTTAAAAGGCACACCTTTTAATAATATTGATGAATTAATGAATTTTATGACCGATAAAGGTATGAAGATAGTGTTGGTTATTGATGAGGCCACAGCTGATTTAAACGATTCTCTTGATGTTTTTCGAGAACGTCCCGATGTGGTAACACTAAAAAGATATGTTTATAGAAATGAAATAGCCTATATATATGAACCGATGCGAGAGGAGTTGGAGGATTTAGAATATACTAAAAAATCAACCAAAAAAAATGACCTATATTTTGATACTATAGTATGCCCAGCCTTCGAAGACGGCTTTAAACATGCCTATTTGGATAATGATGCCTGGTGGGCTATCAGGATTTCCCAAAAAGCCAGGGAACAACTAAAATACTTAGCTATTTATGAAAAGTTACCTGTCGCCGCAGTTCGGCATTATGCCGAAATTGATAAAATTGAGCCCTATAAAGACTCGGGTAAATTTATTGTATATCTCAAAAATAAAAAAACCATACCATCGATTGGACTCGACAGAGGTAAAAAGGGTGTGGCTCCTCAATCGCCAAGATTTACAACTCTTGAAAAATTATTAAAGTCAAAAAAAGTTGGTGATCTCTGGAAATAATCTTGGGCAGGAAGGCCACCAACAACCCACCAAACACCATTCAATGATATTATAAATTTCCCGATTTACTCTAATATTTGACAAAAATCCACCCAACCTGTAAAATAAAAACATTCCTAAATATGAGCTGTTTTATTAAAGAAGCTTGGCCAGGACAACAGTCGCTTCGTTCCTTGGCCAAGCTTTTTTATTTATAGATTATCATTATTTCCATCTTTGGGTGGGTGAAGAGGGAAGGGGTGAGCGTAAGCGGAGCGGAGCGAGCCCCAGGGAGTTGGGGAAATATAAAAAAGTGTAATCAGAGCAACCGGAGCCAAAGCTCTCTGAAGCTCTCTGACCACACTTTGAAATCTGGATAATAGAAAACAAAAAGCTCCTTTTATACAAAAAGGTTCATTGCAAAATCACCTTGATAAGCACGTTTAGTTTTTTAATTAATTTCTTGTCCCTTTTGTCGATAATTTCGGTGATTAAGGTGGTCAATTCATCGATTTCCTTAGATTCAGCCAAAGGCAACCGAAAGAGTTCTCTGGCCTTAACATTTAAAGCCTCGGCAATCTTTTCGATCGTGCCCAGAGTAACGTTTACCTTGCCTCTTTCAATCTTCTGATAGTACTTATAACTTATCCCAAATTCCTCCATATCCTCCTGTCTCAGGCCTTTTTCTTTTCTTACCTCCTTGAAACGATTTCCTAATAATATTGCTAATTTTTCCATCTGAAAACCTTAAATACCTTCCTTTAGCATTCTCTTTTTTTAGTTTAAACCTGATTAAAAGTAGGTATTTTTGATTGACAGGGATACTTATAGTAGGGTAGTCCGGAAGTGGACCCCAAGTCAAGGACAATTTTTTCCTAAATTAAGGTGCGCTTCTT
>CAZQOH010000120.1:0-6795 GCA_964594355.1 uncultured Desulfobacterales bacterium | reverse complement strand
TTTTCACAGATAGTGCTTGACCGAAAACCCCGGTTTTCGGTTAAAACTCTAAATCCGAATTTCGAAATACGAAACAATGACAGAAATCAAAAATGTTCCAATGACAAAAACGTTGAATTTTAATGGGTTTGTTTCGATCATTTTGTCATTTGGTATTCGAATTTGTTTCGGATTTCGGATTTAGACATTCGGATTTTGCCTGAACATGACTTTTTGTTCAGGCACTATATAGGAGATTAACATGATCCGTGTCGAGAATCTAACCAAATATTATAAAGATTTATGTGCGGTGGATCAGATCAGTTTCGACATCCAAACAGGAGAAATTTTAGGGCTGTTAGGCCCCAATGGTGCCGGTAAAACCACCACACTTCGGATGCTTGCCGGTTTTCTACGTCCCACTACCGGTAGTATTAGGGTGAAAGATTACAACATTGATGAAGACTCTCTCAAAATCAAGAAACTCTTAGGATACCTTCCTGAATCGGCTCCACTCTACCATGATATGCTTGTGTATGACTACCTGGACTATGTTGCTAACATTCGGGAACTTGGCAAGGATCGAAAACTTTCCAGGATTCGCCACCTATCTGATCTTTGTGGCCTTAATAGTATCATGCATATGCCTATAGGCGAGCTCTCAAAGGGTTTCAAACAACGGGTAGGTCTGGCCCATGCTATGATGAACGATCCGGAAATACTTGTTCTGGACGAACCAACTTCGGGTCTTGATCCCAACCAAATCGTTGAAATTAGGGAAATCATCAAACAAATAGGAAAGGAGAAAACCATCATTATCTCCACACATATCCTCAGCGAAGCCGAGGCAACGTGTGATCGTATTGCTATTATTAACCGTGGGAAAATCATTGCAGACGGCAGCACGGCAAGCCTCAAGCAATCGGCCGGCGAAGAATATCTCATCAATATTTCCCTTCAAAACACAGATCTTAAATCCGTCGAAAAAGAAATAGCTTCTGTTGACGGAGTTAAAGAGATTGCCCCTGTCAATGATAAGGAGGATATTCTGCATATAAGGGTAACCTGTAAGTCTTCTAACGACCTAAGAAGTGACATATACCGAAAAATCAAAAAACACGATTGGATTCTTCTGGAATTTTACCAGGAAACACAAACTCTTGAAAACATATTTCGAAAACTTACCAGGGAGAGCTGATATGAAACAGGCTGTACATATCTTCAAGAAAGAATTCAGAACTTATTTCGTATCCCCTATTGCCTATATTGTTATTTCGATTTTTCTTCTGGTGACGGGGTGGTTCTTTTTTACGACATTCTTTCTTTATAACCAGGCGAATTTAAGAAATTTCTTTTCTCTTCTTCCCATTATCTTTTCTTTTGTAGTTCCTGCCGTTACTATGAAGCTCTTTTCAGAAGAATTGAATGTAGGATCATATGAAATTTTACTTACAATGCCCGTGACATTTCTTGATGTGGTTGTGGGTAAATTTCTATCCGCTGTCGCATTTATTGCAGTTATGATAGCCCCAACACTTTCCTATCCAATTACCGTTTCATTTCTGGGAGAGTTAGATTGGGGCCCTGTAGCGGGCGGATACCTCGGTACCGTTCTTCTCGGCGCATCCTTTGCCGCAATCGGACTGTTTGCTTCATCGCTTACTCGAAATCAGATCATTGCTTTTATTATTGGTATGGCCATCTGCTTCAGTCTGGTACTGGTTGATAAAATGCTCTTTTTCCTTCCCCAAACATTGCTGGGAATTCTATCATATTTGGGAGCCGATGCTCACTTTCAGAATATTTCAAAAGGCATCATTGATTCTAGAGATGTTATGTACTTTTTAAGTGTCTGTTTCGTTGGTCTTTACGGGGCACACCTGGTTATGCAGGAAAAAAATTAAGGAGATAAGAAAATGGGCGGTAAAATTTTATCGGGAAAATATATCAAATTTTTTACATATCTGACTGTCATCGTCCTGATTAATGCGGTTGGTATTACCCTTTTTGCCAGAATAGATTTGACTGAAAACAAGATCTACTCCATCTCCAAAGCCAGCCAAAAGGTTGTATCCACGCTTTCGGAACCGCTTACCATCAATGTCTTTTTTACCAAAAACCTTCCCGCACCATACAATAATACGGAGAGGTATCTTTACGATCTTCTTGAAGAATATTCTATATATGCCAATCAATATTTCAACTATCACTTTTATGACGTCAGCCCGGAGGAGGGCGACATCTCAAAGAAAGCCAGGGAGAACCAGGAATTAGCAAAAAATTACGGGATTTTCCCAATTCAGATTCAAGTAGTCGAAAAAGATGAAATCAAATTTAAAAGGGCTTACATGGGTCTGGTGCTGATTCATGGTGACATCATCGAAAAGATTCCCACGATTACTTCCATAGAAGGACTGGAATATAGTTTAACCACGGCCATCCAGAAACTAAACAATAAAATCAGCGCCCTTCTGAACTTGCAGGAAAAAATTCATGTTAAGCTGTTCCTCTCTTCTTCCATGGAAATTGTCGCGCCATATATGCGTTTGAAAAAACTTTCACAACTTCCAGGGAAAATAGAAAACATTATACAAAAACTGAATGCAAAAAATTATGGAAAGCTGGAATTCGAACATCTGGACCCCACAAAAGATGAGAGTCTGGAAGGAGTATCAAAAAAATACAACCTTCTGAACCTTAAATGGCCGGCACTTTCAAAAGGGAAAATTCAGCCAGGAAAAGGCGTCAGCGGTCTTGTAATGGAATATGGAAACAAAGCAATAACCATTCAGCTGATACGAGTAATCAAGCTTCCTCTCATAGGGACGCATTACGAGATAGTTGATATGAATAATATGGAAGAAATCATAAACAAAAATATAGAATCGCTCATAGACATCAACGAAGACTTGGGGTATCTTGCGGATCACGGCACGCTCAATGCTGCCGGCGCCTCACCCCGTGGTTCCGCGGATCAACAGAACGCCATTACAAACTTTAGAACTCTGGTATCACAAAATTACACCTTGAAAAATATCACTCTCAAGGACGGCACCATTCCGGATAGCCTCAACTGTTTAGTAATTGCACGACCCACAGAAACCTTTAGCGATTATGAGCTGTTTCAAATCGATCAGTTTTTAATGAGGGGAAAAAGCCTGGCCCTCTTTATGGACGCTTTCAATGAAGTCATGCCTACCAATCAGCAAGGAGCGATGTTTGGAAGCAACCAGGGGCCTCAATTTGTCCCCTTAAATACAGGACTGGGAAAACTGTTGGAACATTACGGTATGCGTATGAAAAAATCTTTTGTTATGGACGAAAATTGCTACAAACAGATTCTTCCGAAGCAGTTCGGGGGTGGTGAAAAACCGATCTATTTTGCTCCTTTGATTAAAAACAAGCATATCAACCATGATCTCGAATTTATGAGAAACATTAAAGGCTTGATTACTGTTAAAATTTCCCCTTTGGAGCTGAATAAAAAACGCATCACCGAAAACGGTCTAAAGACACACAGATTGCTTGCCTCATCCAATAAATCCTGGGAAATGAAGGGACAAATCAACCTCAATCCCATGTTCATCCAGCCACCGCAATCGTCGGAAGACCGGCAGAGCCTGCCACTTGCCTATATTCTGGAGGGTGAATTTCCCAGTTATTTTGCTGGAAAACCATTACCTGAAAAAACATCGGTAGAAAAAGAGTCGGAATCGAAAAAAGAGAGTCCTGAAGAAAAAAGTATTGAAGAATCTGAAATTGATTTATCAAAAATTGAGGGAGAAGGCGAAGTACTCTCCAGGGGTAAACCCGGTAAAATATTTGTCATAGCCTCTTCAGAAATGCTCAAAGATAATATACTTGACAAAGTAGGCCGAAATCCAAACACAATGTTCATACTGAATATAATAGATTTCTTGAATAATCGAGATGATATAGCCATCATGCGAAGCAAAGAACAGCGCTTTAATCCATTAAATGACGCAGCAGCGGGAACCAAAGCATTTGTCAAATCCTTTAATATTGTGGGCCTGCCGGTACTGGTAGTGCTTTGCGGGTTTCTAGTCTGGTTCCAACGACATTCTCGTATGAAACGCATTAAAATGATATTTCAAAAATAAGGATAATTATTCAGCCACTAAGACACAAAGGCACAAAGGAAAAGAAAATTATCATTTTTTAATATATATAATCTTGGTGTCTTAGTGTCTTTGTGGCAAAACATCTGAGTAGTTATAAATAAGGAAAGATATTCATGAAGATAAAGAAAGAGTACATCATACTTGTAATTATAATTATAGCACTTTCATTATATCTGATTCTCCGAAATCCAAATAGAACCTTTTATGAATTGCCTGAAATTCCCAGTGTTTCCGGCAAGAACATCTCTAAAATCGAGATTGCCAACACAAACAGTACCATTACCCTGAATAAAATAGATGACAAGTGGTATATTTCTCCTGAGAAATATTTGGCAGACACCGCCAAGGTCAAAAACATGCTGGAAACTATCGAGAATCTCAATCTGACGGCATTAGTTTCTGAATCAAAAAATTTTGAGCGCTACGATCTTAATAAAGAAAAAAAGATTAACATCAAAGCCTGGTCGGATGATACACTGAGCCGAGAATTTGAAGTGGGCAAAGTAGCTACATCTTATAGACACACCTTCATTAAAATAGCCGGCGATGACCGTGTCTATCACGCCAGGGACAATTTCAGAGGCAAGTTTGATAAGACTGTTGATGATCTTCGGGACAAGAGCGTACTTTCTTTTGAGCAAATCGAAATTCAGGAAATACGCATCACCAAAGACGGAGAATCGATGGTGCTAAGCCGAAAACAAGTCCCTGTGGAAATCAAAACCGATCAAAAGTCCGATGCACAGAGTTCCTCACCTCCAAAAGAGGAAACGGTCTGGAATAGCGCAGACGGTAAGGAGATTGATTCATCAGTCACGCGCCGAATCATTGCTGCTCTATCAAACCTGCAATGCGAAAAATACATTGGCGATAGCAAAAAAAGCGATTTTCCGGATCCGATTTACACCCTTGAACTAAAGGGAGTGAAAAAATATACACTATCCATATTTACACAAAATGAAAAAGACGATCAAAATTACCCTGCCATATCTTCTGAAAACGATTATCCATTTTTGCTTTCTAAACACCGGGTGGAAAAAATAATTAAACCAATCGATGAAATCCTTAAAAAGCCGGAAAAGTCATAACTTGATATCAGCATTTATATAAAAGGAGGATCAAAACGTGCTTAAGCTAAAGTCCGTTGATTTAAAAAGAGAAGTAATGGAAACCCTGCTTATCCCTGTTTGTGAGGATAAAGATATACACGATGACGAGACAATATCCTCGCTTGTCAAAAGAGCAAAGGAGCTCAAAGAATTTAAAGGTGAAAAAGGTGATGAACTGATCTTGTTCAATTTACCTGAAGTTAAAGCGGAAAGAGTGATTTTTCTGGGAATGGGAAAACTTGAAAAAATTGATCTTGAAACGTTACGCTCAATGGCCGGCAAGGCCGTAAAGAAATGCATACAAAAGAATCTTTCTGAAATAATGATTTCTGTTCCATCGGCTAAAAAAATACAAAAAGAAATGTCATCGTTACTTGAAGCCTTGTTTGAAGGTGCGTGTCTTGGAAATCATCTGTTTGATAAATATAAAAAGGAAAAAAAGCATAAACCACTTAAAAATATCAATTTATTTGTAAAACCGAACATAGCAAAACAGTTTGCCAGACTACCGTCACGTGTGACAACTATTTGTAAAGGAACCATGCTTGCAAGGGAATGGGTCAGCACACCTTCCAATGACAAAAGACCCGAACAATTTACAAGATCAATTGCAGCACTGGCAAGAAAAGCAAATCTTAAGGTCAACGTGTTGGATGAAAAAGCGCTAAAGCAGAAAAAGTTCGGTGCCATACTCGCTGTAGCCGCAGGCAGTAATAGCAAGCCGAGGATGATTACTTTAGAATATAATCCAAAAGGTGCCAAAAAGACGATCGTTTTAGTCGGTAAAGGGGTAACTTTTGACTCGGGAGGTATCAATTTAAAACCTAGCACCGGTCTTGAAGAAATGAAAACTGATATGTCCGGTGCAGCCGCAGTTGCAACAACGCTCATCACGGTAGCAAAACTTAAACATAAAGCAAAAATTGTCGGCATCATACCTGTTGTTGAAAATATGCCTTCCGGTAGTGCTTCCCGCCCCGGAGATATTATCAAAACATACGAAGGAAAAACCGTTGAAATAGGCAACACAGATGCTGAAGGCAGACTTATATTGATAGATGCCATGTCCTATGCAATTGAAAAATATAAGCCCCAAACCCTTATTGATGTGGCAACACTGACGGGCTCCTGTGTTGTGGCACTGGGAGAGAAGATCGCAGGTGTATTTTCCTTTGATGATGAATTAGCCGAAGCTATCGTTCAATCCGGCAAAAAGACTTATGAGCGCTGCTGGCGATTGCCCATGCCGGATGATTATAAAGAGCTGCTAAAGAGCGATCTGGCTGATCTTAATAATGTCGGCAAATCGCGGTGGGGTGGTGCTATCACCGGCGCGTTATTCTTGTCAGAGTTTGTCGGAGATGTAAGCTGGGCTCATATCGATATTGCCGGGCCTGCTTATATCAAAAAGGGAAATGCATATTGCGAAGCCGGTGGAACAGGATTTGGTGTAAGGTTGTTCTGTGATTTACTGGAAAAATTGTAATTAGGAGGTCACTATACCGGTTGACATAAATATGTTCCGATTGACCAGCGTCTGAACTTCCGAGCTAATCGTGGGTACA
>CAZQOH010000119.1:0-6804 GCA_964594355.1 uncultured Desulfobacterales bacterium | reverse complement strand
TAATTTTAGCGCAGTGAGCCGTAGAACGCTTCAAATTGTACCCACGATGAGCTCGAAAGTTCAGACGCTGGGTCAATCGGAACATAATATTTACTCTTTTAAAATATAAAACTCAACCCCTTTTTCCATCAAGCGGTACAATTTCCAGCCCCCCCCAAACACCCATCTTATCGCCCATAATTATAACAAGCCCTGTAATTCCTTCAATTTTATTTCCAAAGTCAATAGCCTTTTGAATATCATTTTTTGACTTTACATGATTCCCAATTGAAGTCGCAGCTGCATCCGCAAGGGAACAAGATTCAGAGACCGCACAAACTGCATCAGAATTTCCCAGGCTTAGGGAATGACCGACGGTGCCCGATGAAGTGCAAACAGACATGGGTTTATTCTCTGTAGCAATACGCAATCCAATACGCAAACTTAGAGGGGATGTGCCTGCAAAAATGCCGATTTTAACGGGACTATTTGTCTTTAAAAAGACATCACCCCCGTTTTCCACAACAATCTCATCTGTGTATGATAACAGCTCAATACCCACATGTTCGGCAATTGCTCCTGCTACAGCTGCCATTGGACCAACACCCGTCACTTTACCGGCTTTTATCATATCTTGAATTATAATAGGCGCCGGCCCCCTTACATTCCAGGGTTCAAGCGTTTTCACAAATTCAGGATACCGGCTGATATAGGCTTCAATATGCCCTCTTTTTTGTAAAACCAGATCCCTCGTAATATCCTTAAGATTTTTCGCTGTATGTATAAATAGATCCGTTTCTTTTACTGTCACCTTAAAAGAGACAAGATTTTCTCTGTGTATTAGGTTTCGATAAGTGCGTTTTTGATACATTATATAAGCCTAATCCGGACTATCCGGTCGTAGTGCAACGGAGATCCTGATTTGTCGGGGAACCAAAGGATTGTAGATCGCAGATTGATGATTTTAGATTTTCAGAACTAATAAAACCGTGGTTCCGGCTTCATCTCATCTGGACACTGTCTTAAGAAATATTGATCCGTCATTCCTGCTATAAAATCTCTTATGATCTCCTCTTTGTTGTGATTTTCAATATAATTTTCAGACATATCTTTTAAAAATCCGGTAAAAATCACTGAAGATCGATTTCCATTTTCAATATCTTCTAAATATCTTTCAAAAAGCATCTTAAAGAGGTTTTTTATAGCAATTGTATGGTTTTTTATTTTTGAATTCAAGTAGATATGTTCAAGGTTAAATTCTTTTAGTCTCTTTAACGCTTCAGACGCTTCGGGGCTAAAAGCAACATGGATCCTTTGAAAGCTATTTTTGATAACATCTGTTACAAGATTATATACAATTGTTCCGTTTGTATTCCCAAGAAGATTTGTGCTCTCCTTTGGAAGATCTGATCTACTAATTATATCCAAACGAATTGCATCCTCCAAATCACGACCAACGTAACTAATTGTATCTGCCATCCGTACGACACAACCTTCCAGGGTCATTGGTACAAAACTTATTTTCGGATCAGCCTTTTTTTCGTCAATCTCTCTTTCAAGTTTCTTAAAAGTCTTACCTCTCTCAGGTTCAAGTGTCTGATTGTGGATTTCTCCATCATGGCAAAGTATTCCATCTAAAGTTTGAAGACATAGATTCCACCCTTTTCCTTTCCGTTCAACGTTGTCTAAAAACTGAACACTCTGAACATTGTGCAGAAAATATCCTATACCGTTAGATTTGCAAATTTCAGACAAAAACCTTTCGCCGTCATGCCCGAAAGGCGTATGGCCAATATCATGCCCAAGCGCAATTGCTTCAATAAGATCCTCGTTTAATCCCAAAAAACGGCCAATTGTTCTGGCTATCTTCGATACTAATTGAACATGCAGCACCCTGTGAGTAATATGATCATTCTTTATAAGATAGAAGACCTGAGTTTTATCGATATATCGCGTATATGCATGAGAGTGCAGAATTCGATCCACATCAACAGAGAAAGACTGGCGATATCCCTTTTCAAGTTGCTCTTCTCGTAATCGTCGTATACCACGTTTGCTAATCTCGGCCATGGGAGACAATGTCTCTGTTTCCCTTTGGCTTAAAGCCTGTCTTATCTTGTCAAGAGTCATATTATAGATCCTTAACCAGTGACTGCACACATAATAACCAAAACGGTTTCAAGCAAAAGTATAAATTCAGGGCTCCTGACCCGACGTAAATTCAGATTCAACATATTTTAATGCAGAATCCACCCCTTGAGGGTATATAAAAGGTGAACATCGAACATCGAACGTTGAACGTTGAACATCGAATAATGTATTCTACCATTTATAATAAAGACAAAGTGAAGCGCCTTCCACATTCAACATTCGATGTTGAGTGTTCGATGTTCGATGTTCAAATTGTTACATCTGAAATTACGACCGAGTTTTCATAACACCTTGAAAATACATACACAGGTCAGAAGTTCTTAACTTTAGAACAATAGATTTGTTGTTTAGATTTTTGAACATTAAAATTTCGGATTTGTTTCGTATTTCGAAATTCGTATTTCGAGCTTTTAACCGAAAACCCCGGTTTTCGGTCAAAAACTATATATCTCCATCTTCGATCATGTTTTCCATAAGATTAAAATAATCTATCCCTGCCATTCTGAAGCCCTCCTTGCCGTACTTCATGTTTGCTTCAATTACATACAATATATTATCATTCATAAGGATATCAATACCTACATCATCCCATTGGCATGACAATGCAGTATGAAGGGCAAGATCAAGTGCCTCTTGGGGGACAGGATCTAAGCTTACAGTTGCACCTACTGCAACATTACTTCGAAATTCACCTTGAGGTGCGATTCGCCAATAGGCAAGAACTATTTTTTTGCCAATAACAACTACCCGTATGTCTCTGTCTGTCGGTAAATACTCCTGAATATATGCTGTTGCCGTTAGGCTGCAAAAGTTAGAAAGGTCATCTTTATTTCTAATAAGGTAGACCCCTCTACCCATCGCTGATCCCCTTGGAATCTTACCAATAAATGGGAATGCAAAATGATCGGAAATGGTAGACTTTTGGCGATTTCCATAAAAGACTCTTGTTCCGGGGTGCGGTATCTTGAGCAAATTAAACAGGGCGGTCTGTTTTATCTTATCCTGTACACATTTATATGTATGATAGCTTGGAAAAGTGCTTTTACCCACAGCATCAAACAGATCAGCGTAAAACGTTGTAGGATAATAAATCTTTTTTGCGTCTCGTATTAGACAAGCATCTTTATCGCTATAATCGGAAAAGTTAGGTCTAACTCCTAAGGTTATAACATTTTTGCAGTTTCTAAGACGTGCTTCAAGGGCAACAACTCTTTTCGATTGCGGATTGTTCTTTGTCATCTTTTAAGTTAATAATCAGCGGTGGGTGTTATTGTTACCCCGGTTCGAACACTTTCTCTATTATCTCTTTGCTATTTTTTATATGGCTACCCTGCCAGTATATTCTTTGGCAACTGCTGCATATTTGAAAAATATCATTGGTTTCCCATATATAATCAGGCACTTTGCCGCGTATGGAATCTTTATCCGTCTCGTTAATAAGCGTGTTGCATCTTATGCATCTTGAAAACGGCTTTGTGTCTGATCGATTGAGCTTAAGTAGTTTAATTACTTGTTTTAACTGTTTAAAGGGATTGTTTGATTTAATGAATATAAGTTGATGCGATTTGTGCTTATTCTGATAAATAAGCTTGGTTCGAGTAAGCAGTATTCGCCCATTTTCCCAAGAATCTATAAACCTGCTTCTTGAAACTTCAGGTTCATAAATTGTATTAAAGCCAAGGATCCTTAGCCATTTTGCCAGTTTCCCAAGAGTTCTTTCCGCTGCAAAACATATCTCGTTTACTTTTTGCACTTTTTTACTATCTATTACATAAGCGTTCACAGGTTCAGCGTTCCCCGTTCAGGGTTAATTTTTTGCCTTGAGCTTGCTCCAATGCCTGAGAATAAAGGATATCGATCCGAATTCCGGGATTTCAGTTCGGATTTCATGGACATTAGGAGTAAAAAATCGCGCGCGTTAAAAAATAAACCCAAGGTCTTGATTTATGCACTATGACCGTATTATGGTGAAAATGTAGAGATTTTCGTCAAACCGATAACCTTTGAACACTAAACCTTGAACCCCTGAACGGTTGCTCTGTTACAAATCCTTTTCTGGTTCTGATTCAGGAAGCGCTAAAACAAATATCGATGGTGAAACTTTAACATCAGCCCAGTATTTATCAATAAAAAGAGAAAAGACTACATCATCGTTTGAAATCACGAGTTTTAACGGAACCCTGTATCCTTTGATATTTTGCATTCTGTTAAATATGGCCTTGTACACAAGAATGCCGGTTTTATCAAATATTTCAACCTTGTAAACTTTTGTTTTACTATCATCAAGGTATATCTTCTCAAGAGTATCTGCTCTGTTATTATTTAGGATCAAAACATATCCATCTCCGGACTCATCCCTTTCAATAGCAGCATCATTGTACTCATGAATCGGCGCACGGCCTGCTAACAGCGCAATAATATCGATGGATTTAACGGGTATCAAAATGATTTTCTTCAGGCTGGCATCAGTTGATTGTTTTTTATAAAAGCGACGCTTGGCGTGGGATATAACATAGAAATATTTACCATCACTTGAAAGACTTATGGAAGGTTGTCCTGGAATACTGAAAATCTCGAAGCGAAGTTTACCCTGTCTTGAGCCAATCCATGCCACACGGGCGGTCTGGAGTTTACCCCTGTTCCATAATTTTATTCTACCGATACCCTTAAAGGTCTTAAGCTTATTGTTTGTAGTCTCCAGCTTTAAAAGTATTTTCCCTACTTCAGCCAGTGTTTCTTCCTGCTTGGCCGGGCTCTTTAAATCGAAAGGCTTTTCCATAACCTTGCCGGTGATGCTGCTGCAAGAAGAAAACAAAAAAACAAAGATAAATACAAACCACTTGAAAAAATCCCATCTCTTCCTTAATAACTTTCTTACATATTTGAAATAATCACTCATATCGATTAATACTTCTTGCCGCCTATTCCTTCTAAAATTCTTCTCCGGTTAGAGCCCTAATCTTTTTTTCAATATCTTCTTTATCCTCTTTTTTCTGCTGGAGGGATCTCTTATAGTACTCAAGAGCATTTTCCTTGTCGTTAATTTTCAAGTATATATCACCGAGATGTTCTAATATGATCGGATCATCGGGAATCAATTCGACCGCCCTTTTCAAAAGCTTCAACGCCTTTTGATAAAGCCCTTTTTTGAAATAAACCCATCCAAGGCTGTCTGTGATATAACCGTCATCAGGCTTGTATTGTAACGCTTCTTTTATCATATACTCGGCCTCATCCAGATTAAGCCCCAAATCCGCATATGTATACCCAAGATAATTTAACGCATCGGCATTTTTTGGCTCAAGTCTTATCACTTCTTTCATCTCTTCTATAGAATCATCTTTCCTGTCCCACTTATCATAAACAATACCTAGACGGAAATGGAGATCTACGTTTTCAGAATCAATCTCAAGGCCCTGTTTTAATGCTTTTTCCGCGTTTTCGAATTCCTCAATATCTTCATAAAATGAGCCAAGATAGTTCATAAACTCCGGATTATCAGGAACTATTTTTATAACATTTTTCAAAAAAATGATTGCGTCTCTAATTTTTCCCTGTTCTTGATATATAAAAGCAATATGAACCGCAGCATTCTGATAGAATTTGGAGCCCGGCACAACTTTTTTTAAATGCATCATGGACATGTCCATGTCTTTGATTCCATCAAAGGCTATGCCGATAAGATAATGAATTTCTGAACTGTCCGGTGCACCCGGTAACATGCCTTTAAGAACTATTATGGCGGCTTCATATTCTTTTTGATCCATAAAGAGTTGATAAACTGTTTTTATCACTTCCGGGTTGGATATACTCCTTTTGCCCAGATCCTTGAAAATTTCTTCAGCTTCTTTTGCCTTGCCTTTTTCATAATAAAAATAACCAAGTTCCATAGCAGCTCTTATATTGGTGGAATTTCGCTTAAGAATATCTTTATATATCTGAACAATATTTTTCTCTTTACCAAGGGTTTTGTAAAGTTTTATAAGTTCAAATCGAGACTCATCAAGTTTGGATTCCAATTCTAAAGCCTTTATAAATTCCTTTTCAGCTTCCATATGATTACCTTGTTCCATATGGATCTTTCCAAGAAAAAAATGGCCTGAATATGATCCGGGAAAATGCTCAATTAGCCGACCGTATATCTTCAACGCTCTGTCGAAATTGCCTTCCCTCATATACAATCCGCCAAGTAATAAATATATATTATGTTGTTTCGGATCATTGGTAATAACCTTTTCATATGCTTCTTCAGCATCATCAAAGTGTTTCAAAATATGTTTAATCTTTCCATATATAATAAGTGTTTCCACGTTGTTTGGCTCTTTTTCCAGAACCCTTTCAATAATACTTAATGCTTTTGGGTTATCATTTTTCTGCAAGTATAGACTTGCCAGTTCCCTTTGCAAATATGAAGACTCGGGATCTTTTTCAATGGCTTTCTCAAGGTATAAAATAGCATCATCTAGCTTGCCCATCTTTCTTTTTAATTGGGCCTCTGTAAAGTAGTAATAACGGTCCGAAGGTTTAAATAAAATATTCGGCTTTTTTTCAATCGGCGGTGTTATCTTTTTATTAAAAGTACAACCCGAAAATAACATTATGATAATTATAAAAATGATAAGCTTAAAATGATTTATTTTCATTTATATAATACCTTTTCTTTATCGTCTCCCT
>CAZQOH010000118.1:0-6830 GCA_964594355.1 uncultured Desulfobacterales bacterium | reverse complement strand
AGATGGTTTTCTATTTTTAGTTATTCTTTTGTGCAAAATTCAGGTAATAACTAATAACGAATAACTTCAATTGAGCGTTTCGCTCAATTGCGTTGTCACACAATTCCCGCCGGTATGGAAAAATCAATAATACGAGTCACTATCTCACCGGTATACATGCCGACCACCACCAGACCGGCTGCGACAATAATCAAAGGAACCAGCATACTGAGAGGCGCTTCATCAATCGGTTCCGACTGATGATTATGACCGTGGTGGTCGCTGAAAGGTTCAAAGTATCCCAACTCAATGATCCGGAAAAAAAGTACGACATTAACAAGACTGCTGAACAACAAGGCTGCCACAAAACCGTAATGGCCTGCTGCAATTCCTCCTGATATAAGATACCATTTGCTGAAAAAACCGCAGGTGGGCGGAACACCAATTATTGACAGGGCACCGACAACAAACGCCCCCATTGTGAAAGGCATCTTACGAAACAACCCTTTCAGGTCATCAAAGGCATGCCCTTTAATCTTATAAACAATATTGCTCACAACCAGAAAGACGCATAGCGTCATCAGGGCATCGTTTACAATATGAAGAATGGCGCCGGTCATTCCGGCACGATTTCCAAGCCACGCACCGCCAACCATATAACCCACTTCTGCGATGATGATGTAGGTTAACATTTTTTTTAAATTGCGTTCCGCCAGAGCAAGTACGGCACCCATCACAATGGCGATGACGGCAAGCCAGACAATCGATTCGTTCACTGCGAGGACCGTAAAAGTAAACTGTGGAGTAAAGACAGTCAAAATTAGACGTATCATCACATAGATCATTACCTTGGTCATTAAAGGAGCAATTAAACTGCTGGACGCAGAGGGAGCGTATGTATAGGCATTTGGCAACCAAGCGTGTAAGGGGAAAAAGGCCATCTTAAGCCACACACCGACCATACAAATAATAAAAGCGGCCAGCACTGCTTTGGACTGATATAAGGAGGGTAATATTTTGGCAATATCCACCATATTCAGCGAGCCGGTTACTATATAGAGATACCCGACACCCAACAGATAGAAGCATGCGCCAATGGTGCCCATATACAGGTAATTGATAGTCGCCAATGGCCCGCGCCCTCCTCCCATAGCCAGCAAGCCATAGCCCGTCAGAGAGGCAATCTCCAGCAACACATACAGGTTAAAGGCATCGCCGGTAACCACGATACCTAAAAGACCGGTGACCATAAGGATATATAATGTATAGAACGGGCCCGTTTTCTCCGGAAACTCCTGTTCAATACTCTTTTTACTTGCTATTAGATTTATGAGGGCGACTATTGACACTACTACAAGAACCAGCCCATTTAAATGGTCCACATAGTAAGCGATGCCCCATGGAGGGTCCCATCCGCCTAATTTATAAAGCACTACCCCCTGGTCCAAGACCCTTAACAGTAAGCCAATAGATGAATAGGTGGCCACACCTAGTGCTGCAACGGCTATCGGAAAACATAGTCTTTTATTTACCCAGCCGGCGGCACTGATAATAAAGGCTGCAAGCAGCGGAACGATAACAATGAGTGCGGGGTACTGTTGGCTCATTTCTCTCTTATCTGCTCCAAAATCTCATCTTCTTCAAGAGTGTTATAGCGGTTATAGACCCTTATAGCCAGCGCCAGGGCTACACCAAGAGTGGCGACTGCCACCACGATGGCAGTCAGCATCAGCACATGAGGCAACGGGTTGATGTAGTTCACGGCATGCATCATGTAAGAGCCGACTTCATGGCCATGTTCGCCTTGGCCATGTTCTAAAATCGGAATGGTGGCCCCTCTTTTTGCACCGATGGAAACGTAAAACAAGATGATGGCCGTTTGAAAAATACCCATACCCACGATCTTTTTAACAAGATTGTTCTTTGCAATCATGGCATACAAGCCGATCATCATTAAGGTGATATAAATCCAGTAATTATAATTAGCGACAATCGTTTGAATTAAATCACCCATAACTTAAAGCCCTTCATCATATTTACCTGTTGATGCAAGATTTTTATAAATCCAAATCATGGTGGCCATGACGGTAATTCCCACACCGATTTCTACTATGAGAATGCCGTGGGAACGTGCGGTAACAGGGTCGACATGAAGTATAGACGCAAGAGCACTATAATCCAAGAAATTAAACCCTAACAATAAGCATAGGGCCCCGGTGCCTGCATATATAAATACTCCGACAGCACAAAGGATGGCATCTACCTTTTCTCGAATTCGTCTAAGAGCAGTTCTTAAGTCATAAGAGATGGCAAGCAAGATGATACTTGCCCCCAAGATTACTCCGCCCTGAAACCCCCCGCCCGGGCTGTGGTGCCCATGGGCTATTACATACAGACCAAAAAGTTGAATAAAAGGAATCAATAATCGGGAAATCGTTTTGATGATTAGATCATGCGGGGTCCACAAGGTGTCGATCCTATCAAAGTCGTCAGAGTCCGGCAACCTGCCTCCCTTTTTGATTCGTATGGTTACACCGGTGAGAACATGTCGATAAAGCCTTTCTTCAGGTGCATCGCGTATAAAGATCCGCAGGAGAAGAAAGCAGGCTACGCCGGCTGTAAAAATCACAGCGGTTTCAAACATCGTGTCATAGCCGCGATAGTCGGCGAGAACTGCGGTGACGATGTTGGGCACTGAAGTTTCTTCTATGGTCTTTTCAATATAATGTGGAGAAACATGCATACTGGCAGGAGAAGCCGGGTCTGCCCACGCTGGAAAGTCGACGGTTGCATATATTAAAAGACCACCTGTTAAAATTGCTATGATAAGTCCTAATACCTTCAATCTTTTGTCCTCCTGGTGGTACGAAAAACAGCCGCAATAAAAAAGACCGTACTGACGCCAGCCCCAACCGAAGCTTCTGTAAAAGAGACATCCACGGCTCCCATTATTGACCAGAGCAGGCACATCATGAAGCTGTAAGCTGCAAATAGAATCGCCGCTCCTAGCAGATCCTTAACCGTTATAGCACCGATACCACATATCACAACCAGGGTGAGAATAGCCAAATCCAGCTGCCAGATCATGATTTAACCTCTTTTTCTTCTTTGGTCCACGGCCCCAAACCGGCCCTTACTCCTGCATCGACAATGGCGTGGGTGGCTGTGGGGCTTGTTAAGAAAATAAATACCGCAATCAAAATAATTTTTAAGCTTGTTAGTAAAGAACCTAAAGAAAAATCGTGAAGATTGTATAAGGCCATGGCCGTCATTGCCATCATAACACCCATTGTATCAAGTTTGCCGGCCGGATGTAAACGAGAATAAAAATCCGGAAAACGGATGATTCCAATAGAGCCACCAGCGAAAAAAAGGAGCCCGGATATTAAAATTATAGATACTATGATATCCATTTGAATTTAGGTCCTCCGTTTACTTTTGCGACGTTTATATAGAAAGTCCTTTTCTCTTCTGAAAATATCTTGAAGTAGCAAGAACAGCGATGAAATTCAACATGGCGTATGCAAGTGCGATATCAACAAACATGTCAACCCGGTGATAAATCAATCCTATCAGTATTAAAAGCACCGTAGTTTTGCTTCCGATGGCATTCACCCCAATGATACGGTCCATGATCGTAGGCCCAAATAAGGGGCGATACAAAGAAAGGAGCATTAAAAAAGCCAAGAAAAGGCCTGAATATAGAAAAACATTATCCATCAGATTTCACCAAATGTTTTGCCAATCTGTTTTTCCATCTCACCTGGTAAAGGATCACCGGATGCCCTATCAATGGCATGGACTTTAAAATCACCATCAATTGATACATTTACGGTAATTGTTCCGGGTGTAAGCGTTATGGAATTGGCAAAGGTAACGAGTGACATATCACTCTTAAGTCTGCTTTTAAATTTAATAATTCTAGGATCTATAAGTTCCATCATCCTCGGATGAAATGTAAGGTACAAAACATGTATATTAGCAAGAAAGATTTGATAGAGAAGCCATGGGATATACTTAATAAAGCGGAGCCACAATATGGGCAATCCTTTTAATTTTAAAGAGGGGAATAGGAGGTCGGAGGAAAAAAACGAAACAAGCGCACAGGATATGATACCAAGAGAGATATGAAATAAATCAAACTTTCCGGAAAGAAGCAGCCATACGACAAACAGGATAATAAAAGTAAGAAAAAAGGGGGCTCCAATTTTTTTTGGGGGGGGAATGTCAGATGCGTTTTCACTAACATCGAGGACAGTTTGTTCCTGATTGTGATTATTGTTTTGACCGGGCAATAGGTTGTTCCCCCCATCAATTTGAATAGAGTAGATAAAGATTAGCGGAACCTGGGAAGATTTTATATACAGAGAACCATTTGCTTGTCAACTCGATTTCTTCAGCGATTGATAAATATATATTGTAAATCGAATTATTCGAAGGGGCAAGTAAATATCCTGGCCCAGAGGGCCAGGCTTTGGATTACCCCTGGAAGGGGATGTTTTACTGTTGAACGGATTAAATCCGAAATTCGAATATCGAAATCCGAAACAAATCTTAAATTCGAATGCTCAAATGCTCAAAACAATCAAGAAAATATTCATTTCATAACGGTGAATTTATTTTGAACATTAGAATTTTGGTCATTAGAGTTTGTTTCGTATTTCGGATTTCGTGCTTCTAATTTTGTATCAATTTATTTCGGCAGAGCCATAGACCTCTGACCTGGCACAAAGGACCAGGTTTTTCAGGGCAAAATAAAAGCCTGGTACTCCGGACCAGGATTCTTTACGTGTTGATATAAAACACCACTCCCACATATCCTACAAAACTATTGCCGGGGCTTTTATCATAACTAGTAGCGTAAGAAATGGATTCTGCGTGATCAGCCCCGAGTTGCTTTGCCGTAGCAATAGCTGTTGCGGCAGCACCGACACAACAGGCATTATTATTTGCCAATCCTTCCATTATAACCTTCTCGGAATCCAAAGCAAGCATTGCATCAATAGCTTTTTTATCATTTTCATTACGCACCCAGTCAACTGCAGAGGGCCCTGTGCCTTCCGGCACAAACCCATAATTTAAACCGTAGTGTGTTAAATCTGTCGATCCTATAACTTTTATTTTTAAACCAAGACGCTTTGATATTTCTGCGACAGCTTTCCCTATCTCAAGAGAGCTTTTAGTAGGCGGCACACCTATGGGAACAATCTTAACATCGTTAAAAAAATACTTTATGAAAGGGAGTTGAAGTTCTATTGTGTTATCCTGTGTAAAATTTTCAGTGGTCTCGATATTAAAGGCAAATCTATCGGTAAGTTCTTCGGCAAGTTCACTATGGATTTGAATATCTCCAAAAGGGGTTTCCCAAGCGCCTTTTTTCATAATATAGCAAGGGGATTCTGAATGAAGATGCATTCCGAAGATTACAAAAATATCCGGTATTTTTTCATTTCTAAGAGATTGGATTACGTTACAAGCAATACTCCCTGAAAAGTACCATCCGGCATGGGGCACAATCCCTCCAATTAAATTTCTACCCTCGGGAACTGTAATTTTTCTTTCTTCTAAAAAATTTTTAATCTCCTTCTCACACTCTGAAGCCTTTTTGGGATACCAGCTTCCTGAAAAAGCAGCCTTTCTAATACTCATAAAAATCACCTCCTTCTCAACGAATTATCCTGCCATAGATAAAGTTGTAAGTCCAATAAATTATGAAATTCCAATTATTCAGCCACTAAGACACCAAGGCACTAAGAGAATATAAATATTAATTTTATCGAGAGAATGGAAGCAGAATAGTAAATTGCGAGAAATCTTTGACAATCATTTATTTACATGATTTGTTATAGGTAATACCCTAATTGAGTCGAAACTCGATTAAGGGTTATCCGTTAATCGTTAATAGTTATTGGTTTGTTGAAATTCCTTGTCGATCTTATATGTAATTGCAGATAGATATATAAAATTGTAACCAATTCCTTTGCGGATAACGAATAACAAATAACAGATAACACTCTATTGAGCTTTTTGGCTCAATTGAGGTAATAGCTTCAACCCTAACAATTTTCAATATGATGAGGTTTAGACAATGACTTTTGAAACTAAAGAACAAGTTTTAGAAAAAATTCTTTCCCAGGAAAAACCAAGATGCCCCCATTGCAAAACCGAAATGGAAATATGGGAAGTTCCTCCTGTTAATTTCAGTGATGGTCTGGGCTGGGGTACCCCATATCTGTTTATATGCTTTAATGATAATTGCCCCAAATATATCCAGGGATGGGATGATTTAAAGGAGAATTATGCCCAGCACGCCTCATATAGGTGTATGTGCTATCCAGGGACAACAAAATTCGAATATATGCCTGTATTCAGCCCCATGGGAGCTAAAGGACAAGTTCTTGATGAACAGACTATGGCTGCTGAAGAGGCTTTAAAAGATGCAATAAAAAAAGGATTTTCTATTCTTGCTGAGTGTTATGTATCAAAAGACTCACCAGCAGTTCTCAGAATACTTCTGGATGCATCTGAGCCGATACGGGTAAGGGCCAAGGCAGCTGAAATGATCGGAGACATTGGAGACTTGGAAGCAATCGAACCCTTGAAAAATTTCAAATTTCCTTATGAAATTATTCAGGAAAATGTCGAGAAAGCCTTAAAAAAAATACATGAAAGATACTATACCCGGGAATGCCCCTTCTGTGCTGAAATAATAAAAAAGAGAGCAAAGATCTGCAAACATTGTGGAAAAGAAGTGGGAGGACAATAAGAGATTGTAGATTAATGATTGATAATTTTACACCAATTGAGCGAAAATGCTCAATTGGATGTTATTCGTTATTGGTTATTAGTTA
>CAZQOH010000117.1:0-6837 GCA_964594355.1 uncultured Desulfobacterales bacterium | reverse complement strand
CTCGGAAGTTCAGACGCTGGTCAATCGGAACATATTTATGACAACCGGTATAAAAATAGAAATTCCTATACTATCCGATTATTTCCTTTATACTTTTTTAATTTTGAAGAAGAGGAGACTGCCTTGCAGACAGTTTCCACGGCATTATAGCCGAGAAAATCATCAACTTCTCGTGCCAATGATGAACCGGCATTTAATTTCATAGTGTCTGGAAGGGCTATAATTGTTTCAGTTTTTTCAGGGCTAATCAAATGAATATATGCGCTGCATGTGCCGGGGTGTTTTATTAAAATTTCATTTAATTTTAGAAGCAGCTCTTTCCCGGTCCGGTTTATATCTAGATTAAAATGAATATGTGCAGTCCACGTCTCCTCGGCTTTGTCTATCGGTATGATTGTTTCCGCCAATAATTTTACCGAATTTTCGTCCCCTTGCACGCGTCCTTGAATAAGAATTGGATTATCATCTATTAACAGATCACTCACTTTTATATAAACTGAAGAGAATATTGTTGCTTCGACTGTTCCATGCATATCTTCTATTGTAGCAAAAGCCATCAAGTCGCCCTTTTTTGTCTTGATAATCTTGGTGTTTCTAACAAGTCCTCCGATTCTCACAGTGCTGCCGTCTTTTATTTCTTTGATCGAAACGGCATCGGCGTTGGTAAATTTTTCAAGAAGCTCTTCAAACCTGCGTAAAGGGTGGCCTGTAATATAAAAGCCGAGTGACTCTTTTTCTAAGGCTAAAAATTGTTTTTCATCCCATTCATTTATCTCGGGCATAGGAGGATAGTTTATTTTCTGTTTGCCTTTTTCTATATCGAAAAGTCCCATCTGGGGGTTATCTCTTTCCCTCTGAATCCTTTGGCCATACTCGATGGCGTCTTCTAAAGATGCAAGCATTTGTGAACGATAAGCGCCTGTATTATCAAAGGCTCCACATTTTATAAGGCTTTCTATAACCCTCTTGTTAACTTTTTTCAAATCTATACGCTCACAAAATTCAAACAGGGAATAAAAAACCCCCTCTTTTCTGGCCTCAATTACAGATTCGATTGCTGCTTCTCCGGCGTTTTTAACCGCTACGAGTCCGAATCTGATCTTTGATCCGGTTACCGTAAATTCCTTATTGCTTTCATTGATGTCTGGAGGGAGAATAATTATATCATGGCTGCGACATTCAGCGATGTATTTTACTACACCATCAGTGGAATGTATTTCGCTTGTAAGCAACGAAGCCATGAACTCTATTGAAAAGTGAGTTTTCAGATAAGCTGTTTGATATGCAATAAGCGCATATGCCGTACTGTGAGACTTGTTAAATCCATACCCGCCGAATTTTTCCATCAGACCAAATATATTTTCAGCTTTTTTTGATGGAATATCGTTCTCTGTTGCTCCTTTTTCGAAACGTTCCCTATGCCCGGCCATAATCTCGGGAATTTTCTTTCCCATCGCTTTGCGCAGATCATCTGCCTCTGCCATGGAGTAATTCGCCAGTTCACCGGCTATTCTCATTACCTGTTCCTGATAAACGATGACACCGTATGTTTCTTTTAAAATAGTTTCGAGTTCAGGGACAATGTATTCAACTTTTTTTCTGCCGTGCTTCCTTTCAACAAAACCATCCACCATTCCGCTGTCAAGCGGCCCCGGGCGATAAAGTGCGACAAGTGCTATGATATCATCAAAGCATTCGGGTTTTAAACGAACAAGCAAATCTTTCATTCCTGAACTTTCAAGCTGGAAGACTCCTGTTGTATCACCAGATGCAAGCAGGCGATAGGTATCAGGATCGTTAAAATCAAGGTTAAGCAGATCCGGAGGTGCATTTCCCTGTCTTTCAATTAGTGAAATGGTATTTGCGATAACAGTCAAATTTCGAAGTCCGAGAAAGTCAAACTTTACAAGTCCTATCTTTTCGACGACTTTCATATCGTACTGAGTTACGACTTCGCCCTTCTTCCCTTTGTAAAGCGGCAGGTATTCTACAAGTGGCTTGTCAGCGATTACCACACCTGCTGCATGTGTTGATGCATGTCTGGGAAGACCTTCGAGTGTTCGACAGATGTTTATCAGTTTGGTAACTTCAGGTTTATTTTTTGCCAGCTCATTAAGTCTTGGTTCCTGTTTTAATGCATCATCAAGACTGATGTTCAATACATCAGGAACCATTTTGGCAATGGCATCGACTTCACGTAAAGGTATATCAAGGGCACGACCCACATCACGTATTACTGCTCTAGTTTTTAGTTTTCCGAATGTAATAATTTGGGCAACCTTATCATTGCCTCCATACGTATCTATGACGTATTTAAATACATCTTCCCTGCCGTTTATGCAAAAATCTATATCTATGTCCGGCATACTTTTACGTGCAGGGTTAAGGAAGCGTTCAAAAATAAGACCATGTTCAATAGGATCAAGATCCGTAATTCCAAGGGAATATGCAACCAGGCTCCCTGCAGCAGATCCCCTGCCGGGACCCACGGGAATACCGCTTTCTTTGGCGTAGCGTATTATATCGGCTACGATTAGAAAATATCCCGGGAATTCCATGTCTTTTATAACTGAAATTTCATGTTCAAGGCGGTCTTTATAAATTTTTTCATCAATATCCGGATTTTTTGCCTTTAGACGTTGCATTAATTTATTAAACATCTTCCAAATTTTACGCTCAAAAAGCTCTTCTTCTGTTTCTTCCGATTGAGCAATAAATTTTGGAAAGTGATACATGCTAAAATCAAATTCAACGTTGCATTGTTTTGCGATATCCACAGTATGCTTAAGTGCATTCTGATAGCTCTTGAAATAGGCATGCATCTCTTCTTTTGATTTAAAATAGAGCTGATCGGTTCCAAACTTTAATCGTTCCGAGTCATGAATAGTCTTCCCGGTCTGGATACATAAAAGCGCGTCATGAGCCCGGAAATCTTCCTTATCAAGATAATGACAGTCGTTGGTGGCAACAAGAGGAATTGAAAGTCTATTGCTCATATCCAGCAAAGTTTGGTTTACCTTTTCCTGTTCATCAAGACCGTTGTTTTGTATCTCAAGGTAAAAGTTATTCTCACCGAATATGTTAAGGTAGGTACGGGCGGCTTCATCGGCCTTTTCTATTCTGTTTTCTTGAATGAGTCTGGGGATTTCACCGTGAAGACATGCTGAAAGTGCAATAAGCCCTTCACTATATTCATTGAGGACTTTCTTGTCGACGCGTGGTTTATAGTAAAAACCTTCAAGCTGGGCGATGGTGGCGAGTTTACACAGGTTTTGATAACCCTTTTGGTTTTTCACCAAAAGTATCAGGTGGGAAAGCCCCTTATTATCAACGGGTGTTTTATCAGAAAGACTCCTCGGGGCGAGGTAGCATTCACATCCAATAATCGGTTTTATTCCAGCCTTTTTTGCTTTTCCATAAAACTCAACAATTCCAAAGAGGGTGCCGTGATCCGTAATGGTTGCGGAATCCATTCCAAAATCGGCTGCGCGCTTTAAAAGGGCGTCGATCCTAATGGCGCCGTCTAAAAGGCTGTATTGTGTATGAACATGAAGGTGAACAAAATCACAAATGGTATGGTTATTCATTGGTTAATCAAGTCTGTAGTTTGGCGCTTCTTTGGTAATAATAACGTCATGGACATGGCTCTCGCGCAAACCTGCAGAACTTATTTTTAGAAACCTGGCTTTTTTTCTTAACTCTTCCAAAGTTCGGCATCCTACATAACCCATGCCCGCCCTTAAGCCACCAATGAGTTGAAAAATATTTGCGGAAAGGGATCCTATATAGGGTACACGTCCAACAATACCTTCCGGGACCAATTTGTCTTCTTCTATTTCCTCGGTCTGATAATACCTGTCCCTACTACCTTTTTTCATGGCTTCCAAAGATCCCATACCTCTATATACCTTGTAGCTGCGACCCTGGAAAATAACCAATTCACCCGGGCTCTCATCAGTTCCGGCAAAAAGTCCGCCTATCATTACCACATGAGCGCCTGCGCCTATTGCTTTTGTAACATCACCGGAAAATTTAATGCCGCCGTCAGCTATCAATGGCACACCGGTCTTATTGGATATAGATTTGCAATTCATAATAGCGGTCATCTGCGGTACGCCTATACCAGCCACAATACGGGTTGTACAAATGGAACCAGGTCCAATTCCGATCTTTACTCCGTCTACTCCGGCATCAATAAGATCTTCCGCACCTTTGGCCGTGCCGACATTACCTGCAATTAGTTCTATGTCCTTAAAAGTACTCTTTAGCTTTTTAACGGCATTAATAACATTTTCCGAATGCCCGTGTGAAGTATCAATTAAAATAACATCAGCCCCTGCCTTCAAAAGACCTCCGGTACGTTCTTCCATATCCGGACTAACGCCTACGGCGGCTCCTACTCTAAGTCTTCCCATCCTATCTTTGCATGCATTCGGATATTTCTTAATTTTCTCAATGTCTTTTATTGTTATCATACCTTTCAAACGTTTCTTATTATCAACTACAAGAAGCTTTTCAATCCTGTGTTTATGCAACAATTCCTTAGAATCCTCCAAAGTTATCCCTTCTGATACGGTTATAAGGTTTTCTTTGGTCATAACTTCTGAAACTTTTTTTTCAAGGTTAATTTCAAATCGCAGGTCTCTATTTGTTACGATTCCTACCAGTTGATCACCCTTTGTAACCGGAATACCGGAAATACGAAATTGTTCCATTAATTCAAGAACTTCATGAACCTTTTGATCAGGATGAATGGTAATCGGATCAATAATCATACCGCTTTCAGATTTTTTTACTTTTTCAACTTCCACGATCTGGCTTATAATGCTCATGTTGCGGTGAATAAAGCCAATTCCACCTTCGCGGGATAAACTTATAGCAGCTTGTGACTCTGTTACAGTGTCCATGGCTGCACTTACGATCGGGATATTGAGTGTAAGGTTTTTTGTCAGCTTTGTGCTGGTATTAACATCTTTGGGTAGAACATTCGAATAGCCGGGAATCAAGAAAACATCATCAAACGAATAAGCTTCTTCAGGCAATATATTTATCATAGCGGGCCTCCAGAAATACTATAGTTTTATCATTATTCAATGAAATAAATTTAATTCTTTAGAAAAGGATCATAGAATTACATATATAAATAGCAAATAGATCTGTCATTATCAATCATTTATTTGTTGTCTTGACATATAATAAAGACCATATTAGATAACCTCACAAATAAATTTATAAAAAGGGTTTATTATTATGCTTATTGAAATTAATTCCAAAAACCCGCAAAAGCGGTTAATAAGAATGGCCGTGGAGATCCTAAGAGGAGGGGGTACTATTGCTTATCCAACGGACACATATTATGGGATCGGCTGTGACATCTTGAATAAAAAGGCCATTCAGAAAGTATACCAGTTAAAACAGCGAAATAAAAATAAACCTTTTAGCTTTATCTGTTCGGGACTTAAAAATATAAGTCATTATGCTAAAGTCTCAAATTATGCATACAAGACGATGAAACGTCTTTTGCCGGGTCCTTATACTTTCATTTTGGAAGGTTCAAAATTGGTCCCTAAAATTATGCTGACCAAACGCAAAACTGCGGGAATCCGTGTACCTAACAATTCCATTTGTCTTGCATTGGTGGAAGAGCTAGGAAATCCGATCATTACAACAAGTGCAACAATGCCTAACGGGACAATTTTCTACAACCCGTCCCTTATCCACGATTTTTTTCAATCAAGAATAGACATTGTAATTGATGGTGGTACCGTGCCGGGGAATCCATCGAGTGTAATTTCCTTGATTAACGACATACCTGAAGTCATACGCAAGGGGATGGGCGATGTAAATATTTTTGAATAGGGAGGTGTCAACCGGTTATGGACGGTAAAGATATCCCCCCCATATATGTGGATTAGATATATCGTTTACAAGATCTTTTAAGGTTGAATCTATAATATATTTCAGGAGGGGCAATTTCTTCTTCCGGGCATAAACAGCAGATATCTTCCCCTCAATTCCGGCCATGCGACCAGCCCATTCAACAGCATCTTCAAGATTTCCTATGCGGTCAATAAGTCCAAGATTTTTTGCTTCTTCTCCCGTAATAATCCGACCATCTGCAAGTGGTTCCACTTTAGACTGATCCATATTTCTGCCTTCAGCAACAGCAATTATGAACTGCTTGTGAATTTGATCCACAAAATTCTGGAGGATCTTTCTTTCCTTTTTCGTCATTTTTCGAGCCGGGGATCCCGTATCCTTGTACTCACCGCTTTTAACAATAACCGGGGTCATACCAATTTTTGAAAGAAGATCTTCAAAATTTGCAAATCTTATGATAACTCCGATGCTGCCGGTTATTGTACCTGGGTTGGCAACTATTCCATCTGTTCCAGCAGCGATATAATAGCCACCGGATGCTGCAACAGCTCCCATGGAAGCTACGATTTTTTTAACACCTACAGTCTTTCTGATTTCCCTAAAAATTTCCTGAGCAGGTCCCACACCGCCTCCTGGAGAATCGATCCTAAGAACTATCGCCTTTATAGAATTGTCTTCACGGAAACTTTTTAGGTTTTGGATTACACTTTTAGAATCTGTAATAATGCCTGTTATTTCTATTATTCCAACTTTTTCTCCGAATTTTAAATCAGAACTTTTTGTTCCAATTAAAATCAGCAGGGTTATCCCCAGTGTTGCAACGGCGGTTATGGATGAAAAAATCAGGATAAAGAAAAGGTATGGATGTCTGCGGGAGAACATGTTGTTATTTGTTATCCGTTATTTATTTTGCCCTGAAAAACCTGGTCCTTTGGGCCAGGTCAGAGGCTTATGGCT
>CAZQOH010000116.1:0-6906 GCA_964594355.1 uncultured Desulfobacterales bacterium | reverse complement strand
TACTAAACCATTATATTTTTATATTTTTATTTGTATGAAAAGGCTTTTTGGAAATTCCAGAGGTCTAAAGACAAATCATATCCGAAGACTCGAAAATTTATACCGCCGTCGAATTCCTCCTGAGTTCCTTATCACACTTGAACTCGCTCGTACTATAAGTAGACTTTCCCATGAAATACGCCGTCAGATAGGGCTTCTTATAAATCGGGCGGGAAAGATTGCATATGTAATTGTAGGAGACCATCGAAAAATTGTTATTCCGCAAACGAACGAGTATCGGGTTGCACCCGATAGACTAAAGGGATTAAAATGTATTCACACCCACCTCAAAGATGAATCGCTTACTGAGGACGACCTCACCGATCTTGCCCTTTTAAGACTCGATATCATGGCTGCAATTACAATGACGAATGATGGCCAACCGCATCAAGTTCATGCAAGTCATATTTTACCAAAAAGTTTAGATGGAATGCCATACCAAATACTTCCTCCCCTTAACCCCGGCCAATTGAGAATCGGATGTCTAAAGCTTATCCGGGCCCTTGAAACTGAACTTGCCCAAGAAAGGATTCTATATAATGCAAATACAAAAAAAGAAAGGGCCCTGCTTATCAGTGTAACAACCGCTCCAAAGCATATTGCAATAGATTCTTTAGCCGAGCTTAAAGAGCTTTCAATGTCTAGCGGTATAGATGTTATAAGTACTGTATTGCAACAACGTAAAAAGGCTGACCCAAGGTTCCTTATTGGTCTTGGAAAACTTAAGGATCTGACAATTCAGGCTCTTATGAAAGGAGCAACACTTATTATTTTCGACCAGGAATTGCATCCATCTCAGATACGTTCTATTACAGATCAGATAGATTTAAAGGTCATTGACAGGACCCAATTGATTCTTGATATTTTCGCTCAACGCGCACAGACAAGGGAAGGGAAACTTCAGGTTGAGCTTGCCCAGCTGAAGTATTTGCTTCCACGTCTAGTTTTAAAAAATACTGCAATGTCACGTTTGACAGGCGGTATAGGTGGACGCGGACCTGGTGAAACAAAGCTGGAAATAAATCGGAGGCGGGTTCGAGATCGCATTAGACGCTTGAAAAAAGACTTGTCTCTTGTGCAGAAGCAAAGAAGACAGCAAAGGGGAAAAAGAAGTAAAAGAGGACTTCCTGTTATTTCTATTGTGGGATATACCAATGCCGGCAAATCTTCCCTTCTTAATATCCTTACAAAGAGCAATGTCTTGGTTGAAAGCCGTCTTTTTGCCACATTAGACCCCTCGAGCAGGCGATTAAAATTTCCTAAAGATATAGAGGTTATCATTACGGACACAGTGGGCTTTATTAAGAACCTTCCGAAAGATCTTATTGTTGCTTTTCGTGCAACCTTGGAGGAACTTGAAAACGCAGACATCCTTCTTCATGTAATCGACATCAGCAACCCACGCTTTGAAGAACAGATAGAATCGGTTGATAAAATACTTATAGACCTTAATTTGCATAATATTCCAACAATTCGTGTTTTGAACAAGCAGGATCTGATGGAAAAAGAGACTATTATAAAACTTAGCAAGTCCCTCAACGGAACAGCTGTATCAGCCATTGCCTCATCATCTTTAGCGCCTCTTATTGAAAAGATGGAATCTGGAATACAACATATAATGAAGGAACGTTTGTTAGGGCACACTTAAAGATCGGTTTTTTGGATTTTAATGATTTTGTTAAAAAAAATGCTTTCTTTAATGGAATTAAATGATATATAGCTATCAGACCATCAAGAAGCAAAGACCCCAATAAAAGAAGTAAGAGCAAGATACCTGAATAATTAAAAGGATAACATATGAAAAAAGAGTTAAATAATAAAATCCCTTTGGACGATCATTTAGGATGTTTTGGTGACTTTAATATCGAGGATCCCGTTTGCAAAAAGTTTTGTGCACTAAGTTTGCGTTGTATTATAGAGCGAGATCAAAATGTCCGCATGGAAATTCTGGAAGACCTGGTATCTCCTGATGGGATGTTTATAAAAACACAGTAAGTAGACTGGAGGCTGAGGGCAGAGGACAGATGACGGATAGTGGATGACGGAACAATAAATAGAAAAAGAAAGGTTATTTAGTATTTCCCTGATTCCAATTTTTGACAAAAAAAATCAACATGTTTCTGCAAAGAACCATTTTCTTTTATTCCCCGTTCAACTACACCAATGGCATAAAGAGCGGTAGCATGATACCGATTAAAATTTCTCCCTATAACCTGAAGGGGTTGATCAGTATACCGACGTGAAAGGTAAATGGCTATTTGCCTTGGTCTAACAATATTTTGTTTTCGGGAACGTGATACAAGATCCTTTACGGAAATTCCATAATATTTACATACAATTTTTTTAATAACATCTATCGTAATATTGCTTCGTTGCCGAATAATATTTTTAACAACACTTTCGGCAAGGTCAAGATTAATTGGCGCCCCTAAGAGGGAAGACTTGACAGCAACCCCAATGAGTCCACTTTCAAGCTGCCTTACATTATCTGAAAGTTCAGAAGCCAGATATTCGGTTATTTCTTTAGGTATTTTATAACCGTTAGTTCCGGCTTTTTTTTCTAATATTCTAACCCTTGTCCTGAAGTTTGGAGGATCTATATTAGAAATAAGACCACATGAAAGACGAGATAATAATTTGTCATTAAGTTTGGGTATTTCGGAGGGTAGGTAGCAGCTAGAAAAAATTAATTTCTTTCCAGCTTCAAATAGGGTGTCGAGGATTAAGGATAGCTCAATCTGAGTCCGTTCCTTTCCGGTCAAGTAATGAACATCTTCAAGGAGTAAAACGTCACATCCATTTCTGTATTTTTTCTTGAATTCACTAATAGTATTGTTTCTGAAAGAATTTATCATTTCATTCGCAAAGTCTTCAGTAGTAATATAATAGACACGATCTAAAGGATGTTCGGACAAAATAAAGTGCCCTACGGCTTGAGAGAGATGACTTTTTCCCATTCCAGTCTTTGATAATAAAAATAAAGAATTCTGCTGGGGATTCTTTCTAGAAGCAAGTGAAAGTGCAGCCGTATATGCAAAGTCATTGTTTCCGCCAACCACAAACTGATCAAAGGTAAAATCTTTACACAATATGCGCCCATTGTATAGGCGGGTATTGAAATTTGGAAGTAATAACTGACGATCATAAACCGGTTTTGGTTTTGAAGCTCTGTTTTGCTTAGAGACCTCAATGCAAAGCTTATATTCCCTGCCCGCAGATCTGGTTAATTCTGATTGTATCATAGCGCTATAGTGTTCAAAAACCCGTTTCTTGGAAAACAAGTTAGGGCAGGAAAGTACTATTTTGTCTTCTTTGGCTTTGATAAATTCAATGGGTTCAATCCACATCCTGAAGCAATGGTTCGGAACCTTTTCCTTAATTGCAGTTTTTGTCTCTTTCCAGATCGCTTCCATGTGGATTAACATCCCTAAATTTTCAATTATGATAAGATTAACACGTTGTTTTGGAAGAAGATAATCGACGAATAATAAAGAAATTAAACGGTTTGCAAAAGTTATACCTGAATATCTATAAAAATTAACAATTTTATCGTTGTTTAAATCATCAATCCCTTTGTGTCAAATCCGATATGTCCAATTTTTTCTTCTGTATTGCCGCGAATTGCAAATAATTTTTATATATGTGATTTTATTTATATTTTTCATGTAAAAAATGCAAATGCTTCCAAATACAATATTCTAAAAAATTATTTTTCCTTAAGTATTTTAAGCATATCCGAAGTTATTGACAAGTTATGAACAAAAATGCTTTCGCCGATTATCTTCGAAAAACTTTAATTATCTTTTATTTTTAAAAAAATTTTTTGACAAATTTTAAAAACTTTAATTAATTGCTCAAGGTCTTTGAATATAGACGATTTCACAAAATTCGTTTGAAGAAAATATTTTATCGTTTATTAAATTCTTGCTTTTTGTGAAAGCAAATGAAAAGTAATCATGAAAAATAGTTCACCATAAGAAGAGTATTTGACAGCATATGAAATCCAATAATATTGTCATCCGAGGTGCAAGACAGCATAACTTGAAGAACATCGATGTTGAAATACCTCGAAACAAACTTGTTGTAATAACAGGCCTTTCCGGCTCCGGAAAATCGACACTAGCTTTTGACACCCTTTACGCTGAGGGACAACGCCGATACGTCGAGTCCCTTTCCACCTATGCGCGTCAATTCTTAGAGCGTATGGAAAAGCCCGATGTTGACATGATCGAAGGACTATCGCCTGCCATCGCAATAGAGCAAAAAACAGCCAGCCACAATCCAAGATCAACCGTTGGGACGGTAACAGAGGTTTATGACTATCTCCGCCTCCTTTTTGCAAGGATCGGCATACCCCATTGCTATAAATGTGGGCGGCCTATCACCTCCCAGACACTGGATCAGATAGTAGATAAAGTTATGTCTTTTTCTAAAGGAACCAAAATAATAATTTTGGCGCCTATCGTGTCAGGCCAGAAGGGAACTCATGAAAAGCTCTTCAAGCGGCTAAAAAAGGAGGGCTTTGCTCGCGTCCGTGTTGATGGTAAAATGCTGGAAATTGAAGGGGTGGATAAACTTTATAAAAATAAAAAACATACCATCGATGTGGTTGTGGATCGCTTGATTGTTAAAGAAAATATGAAAAACCGACTTGCTGATTCTTTAGAGCTTGCTATGTCCCAGTCAGATGGTCTTGTTACTATCGATGTTTTTGGAATGGAACCGGTTCTTTTTAGCGAAAAGTCTGCATGTATTACCTGTGGTATCAGTTATCCGAAATTTACTCCCGCAAACTTTTCTTTTAATTCTCCACAGGGTGCATGCCCAAAATGTGATGGTCTTGGCTCAACCACTGAATTCGATCCTGATCTTATCATTCCAAACCATGAACTCTCATTAAGAGAAGGGGCCGTTGCGCTTTGGGCTAATAGATATTCCGTACATTTTATTGAATTCCTGGACGCTTTAACAAAACACTATGGCGTTGACATTTATACGCCCTATAAGGATCTTCCAGATCATTTTAAAAATGTCCTTCTTTATGGATCAGGAAATGAACAAATAACATTTTATTTTGAGCGCAATTATCGCCGTGTCACCTATGAAAAACCCTTTGAGGGTATTATTCCGCAGTTAGAACGCCGCTATATAGAAACAGACTCGAACTGGGCAAGGGAAGATATAAAGCAGTATATGAATTTTCGTCCTTGTACCGAATGCAAGGGAACAAAATTAAACAAAGAAAGCAGATCCGTAAGGGTTAAAGGTCTTACCATTTATGATGTAGCTGAACTTTCCGTGTCAAAAATCCATACCTTTTTTAGGAAAATAATACTTAAAGGCAAAGAAAAAATCATTGCAAAAAGGATTCTCAAAGAGATTGTCGAACGGTTAACCTTTCTAGAAAATGTGGGGCTTTCCTATCTTACTCTTGACAGATCAGCATCCACCATCTCTGGAGGTGAGAGTCAAAGGATACGTCTTGCAACACAGATTGGATCAAAATTGACCGGCGTTCTATATGTTCTTGATGAACCAAGTATTGGTCTGCACCATAGGGATAATCATCGTCTCCTTGAAACTCTTTTAAAGATGCGAGATCTCGGTAATACGGTACTTGTGGTAGAGCATGATGAAGAGACTATATTTTCTGCTGATCATGTTGTCGATATGGGGCCCGGCGCCGGGGTGCAGGGCGGGAAAGTGGTCTTTTCCGGTACGCCAAAAGCACTTCTTAAAAATAGAAATTCATTGACTGGCCAATACCTTTCCGGTCGAAAACATATTGAAGTCCCATCAAAACGACGATACGGCCTGGGAAATAAACTTGTTATTGAAGGTGCTTCCGAAAATAACCTCAAGCACATTAATGTAAACTTCCCTCTCGGCTGTTTTATCTGCATAACGGGTGTATCCGGATCAGGAAAATCGACTCTTGTTTTGGAAACCCTAAATCGCGTTCTTCACCAGCGCCTCTACAAAGCCCGCATACAAGCTGGCATCCACACAAAGATTTTGGGAATTGAAAATATAGATAAAGTTGTCAACATTGACCAGTCTCCCATAGGTAGAACTCCTCGCTCAAATCCTGGTACCTATACCAGCGTTTTTACATACATAAGGGAACTCTTTTCAAAAACAACCGAAGCCCGTATGAGAGGTTACAAGCCCGGCCGGTTTAGCTTTAATGTAAAAGGGGGAAGATGTGGGGCATGCAGAGGTGATGGGATCATAAAGATTGAAATGCATTTTCTGCCCGACGTATATGTTGTCTGTGATGTTTGTCATGGAAAAAGATACAACCGAGAAACCCTTGAAATCAGATATAAGGGTAAAAATATTGCGGATATCCTCGATATGACGGTAAACCAGCTGCTGACTTTTTTCGGAAGGATCGGAAACATTAGATCAAAACTGCAAACACTTGTTGATGTAGGGATTGGGTATATCCGTATGGGTCAACCAGCAACGACTCTGTCAGGCGGCGAAGCCCAGCGCATCAAGCTGGCACGGGAGCTTAGCAAGAAAGGGACTGGTAGAACCGTCTATATACTCGATGAACCGACCACCGGTCTTCATGTTGATGACATACAAAAACTTCTCAATGTACTTAACAGACTCGTGGATTCCGGTAATACGATTATTGTAATAGAACATAATATGGATGTGATTAAAACGGCCGATCATATCATAGATCTTGGTCCCGAAGGGGGTGATGAAGGCGGATATATTGTAGGTTGGGGCACTCCTGAAGATATTGCAAATAACAGCGAGTCTTATACAGGATATTTTTTAAAGAAAGTTCTTAAAGCCGGATAAGCTGGCATAGGCGATAGCTTAAACAAATGTCAATAATTAACTGCTTAG
>CAZQOH010000115.1:4990-6966 GCA_964594355.1 uncultured Desulfobacterales bacterium | reverse complement strand
TTTATCACCTTTGTAGCTTCTTTGCACCAATTGGTTTGAAGAATGTTATAATGTTTGATATTATGAGCCGGAGCTTGGGAAGACTGGTAGTTAAATAAATGCAGAAAGAATTACCTTCAAAAGCAAACGTGGTCATTATCGGAAGCGGTGTGATCGGTGCCGGTATTGCCTGTCAATTGATCAAAAAAGATATTGATGATATTATCGTTCTGGAACAGGGAGAAATCGGTGCCCAGGGAGCCACCTCCAGATGTATTGGGGGCTTGAGGACCCAATTCTCAACCGCCATCAACATACGCTTCTCTCTGATCTCCCGTGAAGTCTTCAGGAACTTTAAAGAACAATTTGGAATTGACCTGAATTTCAGACCTTATGGATACCTTTTCCTTGCAACCCGTGAAAAGGAATGGTCTGTTCTTTTAGATATGTCTCGTTTGATGACCAGATTGAAAATCCCGCTCGAGTTGTTCACTCCACAGGAAGTGACCCAACAATGGCCTTTTCTTAATGTCAAAGATCTTGTTGGTGGTTCATATACAAAAGACGATGGATTCTATGATCCTCATACGGTACTGTGGGCCTATGTTAAAAAGGCCCGGCTGGGTGGTGCGGTATTCGAAGAGGGTGTTAAAATAGGCGGTGTTTTGCGATCAGGCAAAAAGATTACCGGTATAGAGACCACCAAAGGGCATCAAATTAAGACAGAATTCGTTGTGAATGCCGCCGGGCCTTGGGCTGGTAAGGTGGCTGCTATGGCAGGGCTTGATTTGCCCATAGGGCCTCTCCGACGTCATTTATTCTTCACCGACACGTTTGAGGAAATACCGGATGTTTTTCCCATGGTCTTTGATCTTAATTCAGGATGGTATATGAAGCGGGAAGGAAAGGGTTTAATTCTGGGTGGTCCGTCCGGGGAAAGATCTTTCAGTAACGATGTTAATTTCGATGCTGAAGAATGGACTGCAATCGAATCAATTAGGCGGGTGCCCGCCCTGGAGCGCTCCAGAATCGTCCGTGGTTGGGTAGGCCACTATGAATTAACACCCGATCACCATGCCGTCATCGGTGCGTTTCCGGAGTTGGAAAATTTTATTTGCGCAGCCGGTTTTTCAGGCCACGGCTTCCAGCATTCTCCAATTACCGGAATGCTTGTGACCGAGTTGATCACAGAGGGTCGATCTAAAACTGAAGATATTTACCCTTTAAGACCGACTCGCTTCAGGGAGGACAATTTAATCCATGAGCCTATTACGGCTTTTCGTGAATAGGAGATTTTTTATGATAAGTTTATCAGAAAAAGCTGCTCAGAATCTTGCAATCGTAAGGGAAAAGAAGCCGCTCATTCATAATATTACAAACTCTGTTGTAACAAATTACACTGCAAACGCCCTTCTTGCAATGGGAGCTTCTCCGATAATGGCTTATTCCAGAAATGAAGTTGAAGAAATGGTCTCTCTTGCAGAGGCGCTTGTTCTCAATATCGGCACATTAACGGAAGATAGTCTTGTTTCTATGATTAAAGCCGGAAAAAAAGCATCGGAACTCAAAACACCGGTTATACTCGATCCGGTGGGATCAGGTGCAACAGCATTCAGAACAAATTCCGCCAGAAAAATTATCGAAGAGATCAATATCAGTGTTCTTAAGGGAAACCCATCTGAAATACTATCACTCAGTCATAATGGCTCAAAAACAAAAGGTGTTGATTCTATCCACTCAGTAGAAGATGCAACCCAAACCGGAAAGATTCTTGCAAAAAAATTAAGGACAACCTTTGCGATTTCAGGTGTAACGGACTTAATCACGGATGGTGAGCAGGTCATACGTGTATCAAACGGCCATCCATTAATGGGATATGTTACCGGAACCGGTTGCACCGCAACTGTTACAATCGCGGCATTTTTGGCTGTAGACGATGATTCCGTCAGTGCTGCTGCAACTGCGCTTGCTTTTTTTGGTCTGGCAGGAGAAGTTGC
>CAZQOH010000115.1:0-4890 GCA_964594355.1 uncultured Desulfobacterales bacterium | reverse complement strand
TAATATGATAAGTTTAGAAGATATTGGTGAATTTGGGTTTATAAAGAAAATCAGTCGTGGCTGTTTAATTCGCCCTCAAAATGTTATAAGGGCAATCGGCGATGATGCGGCCGTGTTTACGCAAGATTGCAATGAAGTCACTCTTGTAACAACCGATCTGCTCGTTGAACGGATCCATTTCCTCAGAAATAAAACTTCCGGTTTTAATCTGGGACACAAAGCATTGGCGGTAAACCTGAGTGATATTGCAGCCATGGGGGGAAATGCCAATGAAGCATTTGTCAGTCTGGCGATTCCTAAAAACTGTCACCTGGATTATCTTGAAGATTTATACACGGGAATGAAAAGCCTGGCTGCCAAGTTTAACGTTAATATTCTTGGAGGTGATACGACCCGTTCAGAAGCCGACCTGATTATCAGTATTTCAGTGATAGGCTCTATCCCTGAAAAAGAAATTTTATACAGAAATGTTGCAAAACGCGGAGATGCGATTTATTCTACCGGTTTTCTTGGAAACAGCAGGGCCGGTCTACACTTAATAGTAAATGATATTGAAGCAGATTCAAAAGAATTGAAAGAATTATTAAATGCGCATAATCTTCCAATGCCGCATCTTAAGGAAGGCCGTTTTCTATCGCGTCAGAAGGGTGTTCATGCAGCGATTGATGTCAGCGACGGGCTCAGTTCCGACATCGGACATATTGCAAATGAAAGTAATGTAGGTGTGCGTCTGTTTTATGAGAAAATACCTGTTTCAAAGAATCTTGAATATTTCTGCAAACGATTTCAGAAAAACCCTATTGAATATGCACTTGAAGGTGGTGAAGATTATATGCTATTGTGCACTATATCACCTGACAAAGCGGATAATATCGTCCAGAGTTATCTAAAAGAGTTTAACGAACCTCTTTATCACATTGGCGAAATAACCGATTCAAGCCGGATGGAACTGATCTACCCTAACGGAAAAATCAAAAGCCTTACACCTTCAGGATGGGATCACTTCAAAAAATGAGTAAAACGTATCAGAAAGTACTTACCATAGCCGGTTCGGATAGTGGAGGCGGAGCCGGTATTCAGGCGGATTTGAAAACTATTTCTGCAATCGGTTGCTATGGCATGTCTGTCATTACGGCGCTGACAGCTCAAAACACGAAAGGCGTTACCGGAATTCATGCAGTACCGCCATCCTTTGCAGAAGAACAGATGGAAGCTGTTTTTACCGATATCGGTGCTGACGCAGTAAAGATCGGAATGCTTTACTCTGCGGAGTTGATTAAGGTCGTTGCACGACAACTGAAAAAACATAGCGCAGATAAAATCGTATTGGACCCTGTAATGGTGGCTCAGAGTGGTGATAAACTCCTGCAGGATGATGCAATCGAAGCCATAAAGGAGCATCTTATGCCGTTGGTTGAGGTTGTTACACCCAACCTGCCTGAAGCCAAAGTTTTGTTGGGTCGTGAATTGCAAGGGGCTGAGGAGATGCAGGACGCAGCCAGAGACCTGGCCGGTTATAACAGTAAAAACATACTTATTAAGGGTGGTCATCTTAATGATGACAACAGCACCGACTTCCTTTACCTTGCCCGGGAGGACCGATTTGTTGTTCTGAAGGGAGACAGAATCAAAACCCGGAACAACCATGGTACCGGCTGCACCATGTCTTCGGCTATTGCTTCCTATCTGGCAAAGGGACACAATATTGAGTCCGCCGTCAGAAAAGCGAAAAGATTTATCACCGAAGCCATTCGTGCCGGTTCTAGATACAAACTAGGTCACGGCCATGGACCGGTACACCACTTTTTTCAATTCTGGGATTAAATAGAAGTAATTCTTTCTAATCTGATGCGCCCTACGAGATCCTCCGGTCTATTTCTTTTTGGGCTTGAATATCATAGAATCCTTTTACCTTCAATTAAAATAAGGAGGAGAGATGGAAGAACGAATCTGGCACCAACACTACGACTATAATGTGCAAACCAGTTATCGGTTCCCACGGATACCTGTTAACCAACTTCTAGGCATACCTTCTAATTCATTTCCTGACAAACCGGCGATCAATTTTTATGGAACGGAGATCACTTTCTATGAGCTTCGCGAAATGTCAGCGAGATTGGCGAACGCTTTCAGGGAATTGGGGGTCAAACAAGGCGACAGGGTGGGAATTCATTTGCCGAATATCCCCCAATACGTCATATCATACTACGCCACACTATCTTTAGGAGCGATTGTCGTTAATTTTAATCCCCTATATACGCCCGAAGAATTAAAACCGTTGATTGAGCAAGCAGGTATAACGACCATCATTACATTTGATATGGTTATACCAAATGTCAAAGCAGTTTGCCAGGAAGTTGAAATTCCAAGGGTTATTGCAACTTCTCTATTTGACTTTATGACAGGAACCGAAGTCAGCACACCGGAAAGCTTACAGCTTAATAAGAACTGGTTCCATTTCTCTCAATTATTGGACGGTTGTCAAAATACCAGACAACCGAGAATCGAGATCAAACCCGATGACACAGCCATGATTCAGTTTACCGGCGGTACCACCGGGATTCCCAAAGGAGCGCTTCTGACTCACGCCAATATGGTTGCAGCTGCTTTCAGTTGCCACTTGTGGGGATCGGCTATTATGAACTACTCGGAACCTGCAAATCGCATCGTTATGTGCGCACTGCCCTTTTTTCATATTTATGCCAATATTGTCTGTTTAAACTGGGCCATGTTAAATTGTGCAACAATGATTATAGTGCCGCGCTTTGAGATCGATCCCTTTATGGATCTGTTGGCCGGTTTTGAAAGAATCACCTTTTTTCCGGCGGTGCCAACAATGATTAACGCTATCGTAAACCACCCGAAGGTGGCAGAGATTAATCTGTCAAAAAAAATCGATATGTTAAATAGCGGTGGGGGACCAATTCCTGTTGAACTCATTAATAAAGTAAACGATCTGGGTATATTTTATAGCGAAGGTTGGGGGATGAGTGAAACCACTTCTCTGGGATTGGCCAACCCCATAATCGGTTTGAAAAAGGCCGGTTCTATCGGGATTCCTTTTCCGGGTATGGATGTCAAATTGGTCGATATCGAGACAGGAGAAAAAGAAGTACCCCGGAGTGAACCGGGTGAATTATTGGTTAAAGGTCCCCTGGTTATGAAAGAGTACTGGGAAAATCCCGAAAAAACGGCAGCAGAATTGAAGGATGGCTGGTTGTATACAGGAGATATTGCTACGATGGATGAGGACGGATATTTCTATATCGTGGATCGAAAGAAAGATATGATCATCGCCGGAGGTTACAATATCTACCCCTGCGATATCGATGAGGTGTTATACCAACATCCGAAAGTTCTTGATGCTGTTTCACTAGGAATCCCACATGATTACAGGGGTGAAACGGTTAAAGCCTTTATCGTCCTCAAGGAAGGTGAAACAGCCACGGCCAACGAGATCATCGAGTTTTGCAAAAAGAAACTTGCCATATACAAAGTCCCGAAGTTGGTAGAATTTCGCGACGATCTACCAAAATCGCCGGTAGGCAAAATTCTGCGAAAAGTCCTTCGTGATGAGGAAATCGAGAAATTAAAATAAATGACAGGCGTTCACTTGTTCAGATTTTCGACAATCCTGAACCTCTGAACCCGTGAACGGTTACGGTTATTATAGATACTTTTTAAACCACTCTGCACACAACTGTATGGCTCTTTTCCTATGGTGATCATCCGTAAAACGATGATCACCTCCGGGAAATATTTCCAGATTTTTCGGTTCCCCCAGATTTTCATAGATCTTCTTTGCATGCCAAAGAGGAATCAATTCATCATCTTGACCATGCAAGACCAGGCAATGCTTTACTTTGCCAAGCACATCAATAAGTTGGTGCCGATTTAAGTCCTTATAAAAACTTTCTTTCAAAAGGGGATATCCTTCTCCCTTTAAATCTTTCTTTTTTTTATGCAATTCAAACGGCGTCGCCCAGACAGCAAGTGCCATCAATGAAGGATGGCAAGCGGCGGTAAAAAGTGAAATAAATCCACCCATGCTGCTTCCCAAGAGCCCAATCTTTCCATTTACCTGCGGATGCCGGTCAACAAAAATATAAACAGATTCTAAATCCTTTAAACGTCCGCTGACAGTCGTCTCTTCAATCTTTCCCTCACTCTCTCCACATCCACGATGGTCATAGCGTATTGCCACAAATCCTTTTTCTGCAAGATATTCTGCAATCGCGATAAATTTAGGACTTTCCTTCGAACTAAAAAGACCATGGGAACAGATCACGCAAGGTGCCCTGTCATTATGTTCAGGTAAATGAACAGCCCCTTTTATTTTAAAGCCCTCACTTTGTATTATAACAGATTCGACCATCATGATAATTTATATCAATTATGAAAATCTAAAATCACATTTAATAAAAGTACTTAAACATAAGGTTCTTCTCCAAATTAGTTGGAGAAGAGGGTCCAAGGATTCCAGGGGTCAAGGATTCAAGGGTTTGTTTTTTAAAGACTTTATCAGCGCTTTTAACATTCTTTCGATTTTTGTATGACTTTTGCCAGACTTTCAAATCTTTGTAATTCTTTAGCATTGAGCGCTGTCGCTTCACTTTGTGTCACTCGAACCCTTGAATCCTTGACCCCTTGTACCCTCTGGGATAACGCCTGTTCAATTGGAAATAACACATTTGTTTTGCCTTAATTAACTACAACTAATCGGGAGATGATCCTAACATAATAACTTGAAAAATCAATGTAAAGCATAAATAAGTTGAAAATTATTCTCTCATTCATTGACAAGTTAGGATTTAAATTGTATATATATTTATATAGTGCCTGAACGGAAACTCCCGTTCAGGCAAAAATCCGAATATCGAAACTCGAAAC
>CAZQOH010000114.1:0-6974 GCA_964594355.1 uncultured Desulfobacterales bacterium | reverse complement strand
ACACAAAGAGAAGGGATATAGAGATAAAAAGAAGGGTTTTTTTCACAAGTAATTTACTATAATTTCCTTTTTTTTGTACCAATAAGTTTACGTTTTTTATAGTAATTCGCAAAATAACGTTCCGTTTCAAAGGCTGTATGTAGCGTCTAAGCTTCCGAGCTAATCAATTTGGGGATATTTGATTAAGCGTTCTCGGCGAAGCGGAGCGTAAAAATTGAAGCTGTTTGAGTCCCGAGCACAGCGAGGTCGAGTTCTTTAATTTTAGCGCAGCGAGCCATAGAACGCTTCAAATAGACCCACGATGAGTTCGGAAGTTTAGACGCGAATCAATCGGAACATATTTTTGAAAACCGCTATAATCGAAATTTCCACTAACTAATGTCAATCCAGGAACCGTTGACAAATCTCTAACACACTCTTTATGAGACTGTCAATATGGTGATTCAGTCCGATTGACAAATGATATACGACTATAGGCTTTACAGGCGATCTCTTTAGCAATATAATAAGAGAATCTTGACTTTTACCTAAGTTCAAACATCGTTAAATAATTTAGTGGTTAAGTGGTTGAGTGGGAAAGATTTATTATAACGATATCTGCAAGTTGGTATTCTAAATGAAACTATTCGACCTTATAAACACTCCTCTTTCAGGAACCAACCTCATCGAAGCAAGTGCAGGTACGGGAAAAACTTATACAATATCCAGTCTGTTTTTAAGGATGATTCTTGAAAAACATTTCACCGTGGACCGGATACTCGTGGTGACCTTTACCAGAGCGGCGACAGAAGAGCTTAAAGATAGAATACGCTGTAAACTTCTTCAGGCAAAAGAAGCATTCTCAAATGGTTCAAGTGACGACGTTCTGATCGATGCTCTTTTAAAAAAACAAAAAAAACCTGCTTCGGCAATTCAACTGATTCGAGTTGCACTTATCGATTTTGATAGAGCCCCAATTTTTACAATACACGGTTTTTGCCAGAGGATACTGCATGAAAATGCTTTTGAAACCGGGAGTTTGTTCGATACGGAACTTATAAACGAACAGGCAAGTTTAATACAGTCGGTTACGGATGATTTCTGGAGGAAACACTTTTACACGGCCCCCCCCGAGTTTATAAGCTATGCCGTTAAAAAGATGTCAGGGCCGGAAGATTATTTAAATTTACTGTTAAGAGTTAATACACCTACTATAAGTGTCATACCTGATGTCAAGAAACCTTCTCTGGAAAACCTTCAGCCCTTCAGAAAAGATCTTCAAAAATTAAAAAGCGTATGGCCCGTTTCACGAGATAAGGTTAAAGAGCTGTTAATGGATCCATCTCTTAGCGGCAAATATTATGGAAGCCTTAAAGCAGATGAAAACCGGCAAGGGCTGACAAAGAGGGACATAAAGGTTATAGCCATGCTTGAAACCATGGACAGATTCGTTGATTCAAAGCATACAGGGTTTCCCTTATTTAAAGACTTTGGTAAATTTACTGCAACAAAGCTTATGACGTCTGTCAAAAATAACCATATTTTTCCCTCCCACAAATTTTTTGATATCTGTGATGAACTCTATATTAAAGGAACAAACCTTGAAGCAGAGATTGAAAAGAACCTTCTATTTCTAAAAACCGAGCTTTTTAAGTTTGCAAAGTCGGAACTTTTAACAAGGAAAAGAAAGAATAATATACAATTCTTTGACGACCTTCTAACAATGGTAAAAGAAGCCTTGCAAAAAGATGATGTTAATAGAGGAAATCCGCTTGCAACGGCAATACGACAGAAATACAAGGCTGCGCTTGTTGATGAATTCCAGGATACCGATCCTATTCAGTATGAAATATTTTCAAGGCTTTTCACTTCGGAAGACAGCGTTTTATTTATGATAGGGGATCCCAAGCAGGCAATATACAGCTTTCGGGGTGCTGATATTTTTTCTTACATGAAAGCGGCAAAAAATGCAGATGTAAAATATACGCTTTCAGAGAACTGGCGTTCAGAGCCTCGTCTGATAAAAGCATTAAACACTATATTTTCAAGGGTCAAAGACCCATTTGTTTTTGACGAGATTCCCTTTGAGGAAGGAATACCGGCAAAAGGAAATGAACCTTTTGCAGAATTATCCGGCCCGCCGTTAAAATTTTGGTACTTAGATTCCCAGGGGGATAAACCGATAAATAAAAATGATGCTGTAAATTGGATTGCAAGCGCCGTTGCCGATGAGATCTCTTTGCTTATTTCACACGATACAGATCAAATTGAGGCGGGTGATATAGCTGTCCTTGTACGTACAAATAGACAGGCGCGGATTATTAAAGAGTATCTTTCAGCAAAGGGGATTCCATCAGTTCTACATAGTGCAGGAAACATTTTTGATTCCCATGAATCAATGGAGATGGAAAGACTCCTTTCAAGTATTTCAGAACCGGCAAACGAGAGACGGCTAAAATCGGCCCTTGCAACAGATATGATGGGTGTTACTGGTGAAAAACTTGATTCGACAAGTGAAGATACTTTTTGGTGGGAAAGCCGTCTTGGCGACTTCAGAGAATATTTTCATTTATGGAACAGATACGGTTTTATCAGGATGTTTCGTATGTTTATGGCAAAGGAGAAAGTAAAGGGACGTCTTCTTTCTTTTTCTAATGGAGAAAGGAGACTTACAAATGTTCTTCACCTGGCGGAAATACTCCACAAGGAATCATTGGAAAAGAATCTTGGAACGGCAGGTCTTATAAAATGGCTGTCAGAACAAAGAAATCCGACATCTCCCCGTCTTGAAGAGCATCAGCTTCGTCTTGAAAACGATGATAACGCTATAACAATAATAACCATTCACAAAAGTAAGGGTCTTGAATACAAGATAATCTTTTGTCCATTTGGGTGGGAAGGCTCGAAAATAAGGAACAAAGAGATTATCTTTCATGATAATAGCACAGACAAGAACCTGAAACTTGATCTTGGCTCGGAAGAGTTTGATGCAAACGTTGCCCTTGCCCAAAATGAGCTTTTAGCGGAAAACATGCGTCTTTTATATGTAGCTTTAACCAGGGCAAAGATGAGATGCTATCTTGTGTGGGGTCGTATCAATACGGCAGAAACATCTGCCATGGCCTATCTTTTTCACTATCAAGCCGGCGCTGATAAAGATAACATTGTAGATTCAGTAAAAAAAAGTTTTTCAGGAAAAAAAGATGAAGATCTTTTAATTGATTTAAAACAACTTGTTAGCGAATCAGAAGGAACGATCAAACTTTCCCATCTGCCGATAAAAACCGAAAAAAAATATAAACCTCAAAAGGAAAAAAGGGAAAAGCTTTCTTGTAGAAAGTTTACAGGAAAAATTGACAAAACGTGGAGGATTTCAAGTTATTCATCACTGGTATCAAGAAAGATATCAGAAATTGAGCTTCCTGATCGAGATGCATACTTTGAACCACACTGGGACATCAAAGATAGTATTCCTGATTATTCCGACCCATCCGGTCCTTCTGATTTTGGTGAACAGCATGCTAAGGTTGATATTTTTTCCTTTCCAAAAGGGTCCCAAGCCGGGATATTATTCCATGATATATTTGAACATCTTGATTTTGCCGAAGTAAATTATAAAAACCAGGAGCTGTTAGTGACGGAAAAATTAAAAGAATACGGCTTTGATCTGTTATGGAAAGAGACAGTATATAACACGATAAAAAAGGTCCTTTCCGTTCCGCTCTTGATGGAAAAAAAGGACCTATTCTTATCTTCCATTCAATGGGAGGATAGAATAAATGAGATGGAATTTTACTTCCCGCTAAAACCTGTTACACCACAAAGACTTAAAAGAATCTTCGCAGATCACGGTACTCTCAATATCTCCTCGGGATTTCCCGGTAAGCTTGGGAAGCTTACGTTCTTGCCGGTAGAAGGTTTTATGAAAGGATATATCGATCTAATACTCTTTTATAACGGACGCTATTATCTTGTAGACTGGAAATCGAATTTTTTAGGCAAAGGTATAGAGTTTTATAAAAAAGATTCTTTGTATGAAACCATGAAAAATGAGTTTTATATTTTGCAATATCATATATATGTCCTCGCACTTCATCAGTATTTACGATTACGGATGCCGGGTTACAGGTATGAATCAAATTTTGGCGGTGTATTTTACATATTTCTGAGAGGAGTTGATCCTGAGAAAAGCTCGGAATTTGGCATCTATAACGATCTTCCAAATATTGAACTGGTTAATGCGCTCGGACGATCACTTATTCCGGGTTATTAAGGGTTTAGGGATAATCAAGATATGTTAAAAGACAATATACCAACCCTTTATCAAACAGGATTGCTGTCTGAAATAGATATCCATTTTGCTAGGTTTATATCACACCTTTCCAATAATGATGACCCGGATATTTTTCTTGGTTCAGCACTTGTCAGCAGCGCTACCAGAAGCGGAGATGTCTGTCTTGATCTTGCTTCTTTTGCCGAAAATGTACTCCTTGAAAAACAAAATGGTAATGATCCTATTATATGTCCAAAACTTTCCATATGGAAACAAAAGCTCTCCTCAATCTCAGTGGTGGGAAAACCCGGTGACATTTGCCCACTTATTCTTGATAACAAAAACAGGCTTTATCTTTATCGTTACTGGGATTACGAAAAAAAACTTACAGATTCTATAAAATACCGGGTAAAAGAGGATATCAAAGAAATAAATTCACTCCTCTTACGTGATAGCCTGACAAGACTTTTCCCCAAAACTGACGTCAACGAGATTAACTGGCATAAAATTGCTTCATTAGCTGCAACTTTAAATAATTTCTGTGTAATTTCAGGTGGACCCGGGGCTGGAAAGACCACCACAATTGCGATAATTCTTGCACTCTTATTAGAGCAGGTTGGAGATGGAAAACTCCGTATCTTTTTTGCAGCCCCAACAGGAAAAGCAGCAGCAAGACTTATTCAATCGATAAATAATGCTAAGGAAAACCTGAATTGCAACAAAGATATCAAAGCCTCCATTCCATCAGAATCTTACACAATACACAGGATGCTGAAAACGGTTCATGATACTCCTTATTTTCGTTATAATTCGGAAAACCCCCTTCCCGCCGACGTTGTTGTGGTGGACGAAGCATCCATGGTAGATCTTGCCTTGATGTCCAAACTCATACAGGCTGTACCTGCCGGCTGCAAACTTATTCTTGTGGGAGACAAAGATCAACTCGCATCTGTTGAAGCGGGATCAGTACTTGGTGATATTTGCGACAGGGATAATGTTCACAGATTTTCAGAAGATTTTCATAAAAAGGTCGTAAAATTAGCAGGTGAAGAGCTTGATATCCAAACCGGCCAAAAAATAAATAAGACGGGTCTTCATGATTGTATTGTTTTTTTAAAAAAGAGTTACCGATTTGCCGAAAGCAGCGAAATCGGAGAATTAAGCCAGGCTGTAAATCTCGGAGATACTGATAAGGTTTTATCACTGTTGAAAAAGACCGATAATAATAACATAAAATGGGAAAAAATTTTGTCGCGTAATGAAATGCTTAAGACACTCAAAAAAAATATAATCGAAGGTTATAAGGATTATCTTAAAATAGAGGATCCTTGCAGAGCCTTTGAACTTTTTAACCGATTCAAAATATTTTGTGCAGTGAGAATCGGTCCTTTTGGTGTTGATGCTTTAAACAGATTTGCAGAACAGGTATTGAAGCGGGAGGGACTCATTAATTTTGATTACTCGTTTCATAATCCATGGTACAGGGGCAGACCGGTCTTGATTACGAGAAATGATTATAATTTGGGACTTTTTAATGGTGATATGGGAATAACCATGCCGGATCCCATGTCTGATAACAATGATTTATACGTATTTTTTCCTGAGACTTCAGGTGAATTAAAGCGATTTTTGCCCCACAGACTCCCGGAACATGAAACGGTTTACGCCATGACTATTCACAAAAGCCAGGGATCAGAGTTTGAAGATGTTCATCTTGTTTTACCGGACAAGGATTATCCGATACTTACAAAAGAGCTTATTTATACGGGAATCACAAGAGCCGAAAAAAGTGTTACAATATGGGGCAGTGAAAATGTATTGCGCGCTTCGATATCGCGCAAAATTGAGCGGAGTTCGGGATTACGGGATGCACTGTGGCGAGATCTATGAAAATATCGTAAACCCTGAACCTCTGAACGGTGAACGGTTGCTTTTATCTTATCTCCCAACCTTGAAGTGAAAGGGCACAAATTTCAACAGATGAAGAACTATTTGTACAAGATATTCCTGCAGACAGAGTTGTTTGGATTTTGTCCAATATACTACAGTCGTCTGAACATTCGGGGAAATATCTCCTGGTGTCACATTCCTTACATGGGCTCTTTATGAGGTAGCCGATATCAAAATCGAATTTATTTCTTATAACAGTCATTTTTTTGATATACATCTAATAATTTTCATTCTTAAATCTGGTTTATAGTTTATGGTTATCATAGCATTTCATATATCGCAAGGTAAAAAAGTCATACCCGCCGCGTCTGTCTCATGTTGGCTATGCGTGCTACTTTAACCGAAGTTCGAATCGCTGTTCGTTGACCTCTGTACCCCAATGGGTTCCTCTGTGTTGTTCAACGAATTTGAAGCCACTCTTCTCATAGAGATGCCTCGCAGCGTCAAGACCCTCAAAAGTCCAGAGATATATCCGCTTATGGCCTTTGTTTCTACAAAAGTCGATAGTGGTATTAATGAGCCGATTGCCAATGCCTCTTCCGCGTAAGACATCGGACATTATGAACCACCGAAGATGCGCTCCCTCCCTTTCAGCGTGAATCCCGTCGATCGTAATGGAGCCTTCAACGCGACCATTCAGTAACGCGGACCAGAAGCCATCACGTGTTTCGTCAAACCGACAAAGGAACTCGGATAATTCTTTGGCAACTTTGGACTCAAAGAAAAGTCCGAAATTCCAGTTTTTATGGTAATAGGTTGCGTGCAACTCAGC
>CAZQOH010000113.1:0-6997 GCA_964594355.1 uncultured Desulfobacterales bacterium | reverse complement strand
GAACGCTTCAAATTGTACCCACGATTAGCTCGGAAGTTCAGACGCTGCTCAATCGGAACATATTTATGACAACCGGTATAGTTAAGCTTTTCGATAATAAATCAGGAGGGAAACAAAATGTCTATAGAACTTAAACAAACAATAAAATCGATTCATAGTAAATTAGAACAATTGAAAGGTTATCTTTGACTTTTCCGGAAAAGAAGAAAGACTTAAGGAGATAGAGAAGCAGATTTCCAAAAAAGACTTCTGGGACAATCCGGAGGAAACAACTCCTGTTTTAAAAGAACGAACATTCCTGACTCAAAGATTGGAAAGCATTAAGAAATTATATAATGATCTTGAAGAAAGTGAAATACTGCTTGATCTTGCCGTTGAAGAATCAGACAATGAAAGTATCGAAGAAGCCTCCCTGTTAATTCAAGCCACTGATGATAAAGTAAAACAATTTTCGCTCGATCTTATACTTGATGACGTGGACGATAAAAATAATACAATTGTTTCCATTAATGCCGGAGCCGGTGGAACAGAGGCTCAGGATTGGGCTGAGATGCTTTTTAGAATGTATGCGCGATGGATAGAGCGAAAAGGTTTTAAGTTTGATTTGATCGATTTTCAGCCGGGTGATGAAGCGGGAATTAAAAGTGTTACTTTTACATCAAGCGGAGAATATTCTTACGGCTATTTAAAGACAGAGAATGGAGTACATCGCCTGGTAAGGATTTCACCCTTTAATGCAAGCGGCAAAAGACATACATCATTTGCCGCTGTTTTTGTCTATCCTGAACTGGACAAAGAAATAGTTGTCGATATTGATGAAAATGATCTGCGAATAGACGTCTTCAGGGCCAGCGGTGCAGGTGGGCAGCATGTAAATAAAACAAGCAGTGCCGTCCGCGTTACACATCTTCCTACCGGAATTGTTGTTCAGTGTCAGCAGGAAAAGTCTCAGTATAGAAACAAAGACCTGGCAATGAAGGTACTGAAAGCTCGGATATACCAGAGGGAAAAGCAAAAGCAGGATGAAAAGATGCGGGAAATGCATGAGAACAAGGATGAAATAGCCTGGGGGAGCCAGATCAGGTCATATGTTATGCACCCTTATCAGATGGTTAAGGATCACAGGATAGACCTTGAAGTGGGGGATGTAAATAGTGTTCTTGATGGGGCAATAGATATCTTTATAGAAGGGGTGTTATTAGCAGGGAAGTCATAAAGGGGATTGTAGATTGTAGATTGCAGATTGGTGGAAGTCGCTTCGCTCCACCGTTTTTAATAAAAATTAAGAAGATTCCTTAAATCTGAAATCTACAATCTGCAATTGATTAAGCGTCTCTTACCATCCCCAAGTTAGATAGCTGTGAATGGAGTTTGCTGCTATTCTTCCGGCTCCCATGGCTAAAATTACGGTTGCCGAACCGGTTACGATGTCTCCTCCTGCCCAAACACCCTTTTTGCTCGTCTTTCCGGTTTCCTCTTCAGTAATGATATATTCCCATTTGTTTAAATCGAGTCCCTCCGTAGACTTTGTCAGTAGAGGATTGGCTCCGGCACCTACAGCTATAATTACCAGATCACACTCCAACTCGAATTCCGTGCCTTTTATGGGTAAAGGTCTGCGCCGACCGGATTCGTCCGGTTCACCCAGCTCCATCTCAAGACCCTCCATTCCGATGACGCGTCCTTTTTCGTTTCCAATAAATTTTGTGGGACTTGTGAGGAAAAAGAATTCAACCCCTTCTTCTTCTGCATGGTGGACTTCTGCAGTCCTTGCGGGCACCTCTTTTCTTGAACGACGGTAGACGATGCGGGATTTTTCTGCACCAAGACGCAAGGCGGTTCGGGCGGAATCCATCGCTACATTACCGGCTCCGAGAGTGATTACATTTTTGCCTTTAATAATAGGCGTATCATACTCGGGGAAAAGATAGGCTTTCATAAGATTGGACCGGGTCAGATACTCATTTGCAGAAAATATGCCGATAAGATTCTCGCCTGGAACGTTCAAAAAGCGGGGAAGACCAGCACCAACGCCCAAATATATGGCATCGTAACCCTCTTCAAAGAGTTCATCCAATGAGACGATTCTTCCAACGACTGCGTTACATTCAACCTTTACTCCTTGACGTTCAAGAAAGTTAACTTCGTGGGAAACGATATCTTTCGGGAGTCTAAATTCGGGGATTCCATATACAAGAACCCCGCCGGGGCTGTGAAAAGCTTCAAATATCGTAACATCATGTCCTTTTAAAATGAGATCCCCGGCTACCGTCAGCCCTGACGGACCGGAGCCTACAACTGCTATTTTCTTTCCAGTTGGCTCTGCTTTAGGAGGAAGTTCCCCTTTGCCGTGCATCCGTTCATGATCGGCAACGAATCGCTCCAGGTTTCCAATGGCCACGGGATCTCCTTTTTTACCAACGATACAAACCCCTTCACACTGTATTTCCTGGGGGCATACCCTTCCACAAACAGCCGGAAGAGCGTTCCTTTCCCATACCTTTCTGATGGATTTGGCAAATTCACCTTCTTTTAAAAGGTTAATAAAGCCAGGTATATCTACTTCCACAGGACAGCCCGCAACACAGCCCGGCTTTTTGCATTGGAGACATCTTTCCGCCTCTTTTATTGCCGCTTCTTGACTGAGTCCAAAGGGGACTTCGTCAAAGTTTTTTGCCCTAACCTCTGGAGCTTGCTCAGACATGGGCTGCCTGGGTATCTTCTCTTTTTTAACTTTTTTTGTTCCTTCTTCAGCCATAATTTCCTCCACAAAAAAATCCAGAAATAGTCAGTTAGTAGAGTGGTTAACTACTCTACGACTTAACAAGATCTGAATTATCCATTAAGTATACAAAATTCATCATAGCACTGCTTTTCCTGCTCACAGTATGCCTGGAGACGCTGCATCAGTTCGTCGTAGTCAACCTGGTGTCCATCAAATTCCGGTCCGTCTACGCATGCAAACTTGGTCTTGCCTCCTATTGATACTCGGCATCCGCCACACATTCCTGTTCCATCAACCATTATCGGGTTGAGGCTGACCATTGTTCTTACATTATAATCTTTTGTTATTTTGGATACGAATTTCATCATAGGCACGGGTCCGATTGCAACCACAAGATCCACCTTTTTATTATCTAGGATATCTTTCATTACATCCGTTACAAAACCGTGATGCCCGTATGATCCATCATCGGTACATACATGAAGCTCATGGGAAACAGCCCTCATCTGATCTTCCAGGATGAGTATGTCTTTGCTTCTCGCACCAATAATGCTTATAACATGGTTTCCTATCTCCTTGAGAGCCCTTGTAATGGGGTGAAGAACAGCTATACCTGTACCCCCGCCGACGCACACTATGGTACCGACCTTTTCAAGATGTGTCGGCTTTCCAAGAGGGCCAATAACATCTTGATATGCATCGTTCACTTGTAGTGTCTTAAAAAGAGCGGTACTCTTCCCAACAACCATGTAAATTACAGTTATTGTACCTTTTTCAGGATCAGAATCCGCCATAGTGAGTGGAATGCGCTCTCCCGTTTCATTTGCTTTCATTATAACAAACTGGCCGGGTTTTGCTTTTCGGGCAATCAGAGGCGCTTCAATCTCGTTCAATACCACAGTTCCCTCTGACATCTCTTCACGTCTTACAATTTTAAACATTATAAACCTCCAAATCGAAAAAACTCTTTGTTATCATTGGCAGCAGCAGGTGATTTGCCAAGCTATACTTAAATTAAAGTGCAGTCAATATCAATAAAAAATCATTAAATCAATCTAATAATATTGTTATTCTCAATTTTCAATGGTAAACGGATTGTAATGTTTTAGCTGTTTGAAAACAAGACCGCTTGAAAGATAATTAGATTTTCAACCGTGTATTATTGGAATGGAGTTAAACAATGAAACTATTTGACAGCCACTGTCATCTTGATGACCGGGTATATGACAAAGATATTGACGAGGTTATAAAACGTGCAAAAAATGCCGGTGTTGCTGCAGCTATAGTAGTTGGAATAGACAAGAAAAGTTCAAGTAAAGCGGTTGCAATTGCAGAATCTCATGAAGGTTTCTATGCATCAATAGGTATTCACCCACACAATGCTAAAGAGGCCGATGAGACGACTCTTAACTTTCTTTGCAATATTGCTGGAAATCCAAAAGTTCTTGCATGGGGAGAAATCGGATTAGATTTTAACCGTATGTATTCACCTAAAAAAGATCAGGAAAAATGGTTTATCAGGCAGCTTGAAATTGCAAATGAGTTTAATTTTCCGGTCATTTTCCATGAAAGAGACAGCAATGGCAGTTTCTATGAAATCTTGAAAGATCATTTTCAAAAAGGGAGAGAAGGAGTCATCCACTGTTTCAGTGGTAATAAAAATGAACTAAGGCAATACCTCGATCTTGGTCTTCACATCGGTATAACAGGTATTCTGACCATAAAAAGTCGTGGATCCAATTTGCGTAATCTTGTTCCATATATTCCAATGGAACGTATTTTAATCGAGACCGACGCACCATATCTTACCCCTGCGCCTGAAAAAAACCGCACACATCGGAATGAACCTGCCTTTGTCAGATCAGTTCTGCTAAGGCTGTCAGAGGTAAGAGAGGAAGATCCCGACTATCTTTCAGATGTGATATGGAAAAACACCTGCAGATTGTTTAGGATTGAAGATCGTACTGGGGCGTCTCTGCGGTGAACTATAACAAGATTTGTTATTTGGCCATTAAATGACTTACTGCCTTTTCCAGTCCGTCGAGTGAAAGTTCAAACATTGGGAAAATCTGGCGGATAGCGGAAATGGTATGGGTATAATTCCACATACGTTCTTGAATAGGATTCAGCCATACAGAATGTGGAAAGAAATTCGATAGAAGTTTAAGATGTTCTATGCTCGGTTTGCCGCTTCGCTCTTCTATATGTATTGATCCATCAGTGGCCATAAGCTCGTAAGGCGCCATGCTGGCGTCACCCACCAGGACAAAACGTGTTTCAGGGTCAAGGCGGATAAATTCTTTGATTTTTTGCGGTTTTTTATATCTAGACGGATCTTCCCAGAGATTATCATAGATGGTATTATGGAAAAAATAAGTTTTAATGTCTTTGAACTGGGATTTGGCATAATCAAAAAGGGTTTGTACAACCGATATATATGGATCCATTGACCACCCACCATTGTCAATGGCAAGGATTACCTTCAAACGGTCCTTTATACTCCTTGAAAAGATGATCTCGATTTCACCTCCATTTTTCATGGTCTGATAAATGGTTTCGTTGATGTCCACCTGGTCTTTAGGACCCGAAGGGATCATGTTGCGAAGTCTTTTCAAGGCTTCACCAATCAAGTCTTGTGTCAAGGGGCCGCTGCAGTCATAGTCCTTATATCGCCTTTCCATAGCAACTTTAACTGCGGACTTGTTTCGTGATACGCCGCCAACACGCATGCCACCCGGGTGGTGCCCTGAGTGGCCAACCGGCGATGTGCCGCCCGTGCCGATCCATTTGTTGCCCCCGTTATGAGCTTCGGTCTGTTCTTTGAGTCGTTCTTTGAAATATTCGATTAGTTCATCGGGAGTTAGTTTGCTCAGCTCTGATTCATCAATGCCTAAGGCATCAGCAAGTATCTTGGGATTTTTTAGCCATTCTTCAAGCATCGCCCTTGCAATTTCATCGAGTTCAAAACTCTCAATGTCCGGCAATTCCGTTCCCTGAAAGTGATGGGCAAATACCTGATCAAAAAGGTCGAAATAGCGTTCGCTTTTTACAAGAATAGTGCGGGATGATGTATAAAAATCATTTAGGGAATTAACGAGACCTTTGTTCAGCGCCTTATGAAGGGTTAAAAATGATGTGGGGCTGATCGGTATTCCCACATCCTTTAACGTATAAAAGAAATCTATGAACATGTTTTAATATAGTCTTTTTCTGTTTACCATATTAGCAGCTTGTTCATAATCCTGGCTCTTTTTGAACAAGACTCCCAAGTACGGCAACTCTTTTTTGGTTAACTTTTCGGAATTAAAATCAGGATCAGTTTGCAATGCCCGTATCCAGTTTATAAGCTCCCGGGTGGCCGGTTTTTTTTCGATGGCATCCAGCTTCCGCAACCCGTAAAAGGCCGAAACAGAATTTTCTATAAGTTCTGAATCGATATCCGGGAAATGAACCCTTATAATTTTTCTCATCATCTTTGGGTCAGGAAAGGCTATATGATGAAAATTACACCTGCCGAGAAAGGGATCAGACAGGTCTTTCTTCGCGTTGGACGTGATTATAATTACCGGACGAAAATTGACCCCAATGGTTTTATCGATTTCGATAATGTCGAATTCCATCTGATCCAGAACATCCAGCATATCATCCTGGAAATCGGTGTCTGCTTTATCTATTTCGTCGATCAAAAGGACAGTCCTTGTCTTCGAAGTAAAGGCTTGGCCTATTTTCCCCATCTTTATATAATCTTGAATATTGCTTACATCTCTATTAGAGTCGCCAAAACGGCTGTCATTTAAGCGTGTTAGGGTGTCGTATTGATAAAGCGCGTCAACCAGTTTCATACTTGATTTCACGTTCAGCACAATCAGAGGCATATTCATATTTTCGGCAATTGCATGAGCAAGCATGGTTTTACCCGTACCCGGCTCCCCTTTTAGCAGAAGCGGCATTTCAAGTGCCATGGATATATTGACAATACTAGCAAGCTCCTCATCCAGAACGTAAAGTGTTGCTCCTGAAAATTCTTTATCAGTCTTGTTATTCATAAATCAAACCTCATTCTTATTTTAAATATCTCGCTACTTAACTGGTCTGAGTTAATGTCATATAGGCAATTTATTGTCAATGTATTATACTAAGTGCTCAAGAGACGTTTGAAAAATGCTAAATGATTGACACTTAAAGAGTCTGGTGTTATATTAATACATTAGATATTTTTTTATTTTGCCCTGAAAAACCTGGTCCGTTGGGCCAGGTCAGAGGCTTATGGCT
>CAZQOH010000112.1:0-7023 GCA_964594355.1 uncultured Desulfobacterales bacterium | reverse complement strand
GTCCTGAGCTTTTTTACCGTTAGACTTGGGTCAGCGATGTCCTGACATTTGACAGATAAACTCGTAAAAAGTCATTTTTTTGACTTTTTACGAAACCATCAAAACTACTCTAAATACAATAAATTTGTGAATTTCCAATACGTTTAATAAAGGAGGAAAAATATGAAGCTTTACAGAGTTTTGTTATCCATTTTATTTCTAATTACTATTCTCTTAATAACAAGCTGTACATCAACACCAAAAATTGAACGGACTGCTATAGATACAACTATAGACCTTAGCGGACGTTGGAATGATACTGACTCGAGAATGGTATCTGAAGAGATGATAAAAGATTGTCTTAATCGGCCGTGGCTGGAAAGATTCAAAGCAAAACACAATGGAGAAATACCCACGGTTATTGTGGGTCGTGTTAGGAACCGTAGCCACGAACACATCAATGTACAAACGTTTGTAAAGGATCTTGAGAGGGCTTGGATCAATTCGGGAGAAGTTCAATTTGTCGCATCAAAAGGGGAACGAGAGGGTCTTCGTGAAGAAAGAAAGGATCAGGCTAAACATGCTTCTGATGAAACCATGAAAGGACCGGGCGAAGAGATCGGCGCAGATTTTATACTGATCGGCTCCATAAACACTATTAAGGACGACATCGGTGGAAAGGCGGTCATGTTTTATCAAACCAATCTTGAATTGATTAATATGACAAATAATATTAAGGTTTGGATCGGAGAAAAGAAAATAAAAAAGCTGATCAAAAAGAAAAAACTGAAATGGTAGAGGTTGAACAATGAATACCGACTCGATGAGATTTTCACTTCTTTTTTTGTTTCTCCTTCCGGTGCTTTTTCTTCTATCCTGTGCTCCCACAACCACGCATTATGCCAAGGTGAATCAGGGCCTTTTGCAACAGGATTACGATTACGCTTTGAAGTTGATTGAAGAAAATAAGGAAAATTATGCCAAGCGAAACGCTGCGCTTTACTATCTGGAAAAAGGAATCGTTAGTCATTATGCTTTGCAATATCAAGAAAGCAACGATAGTCTTGCAAAAGCGGAATCCATAATGGATGCGCTTTACACCAAATCGATTTCCAAACAGGTGTCCTCTTTTTTAATCAGTGATAATACAATACCTTATCGGGGAGAGGACTTCGAAAATGCGATGGTCAACCTGTTTATGGCTTTAAATTACATAGGGTTGGGTCTTGAAGAAGATGCTCTTGTAGAAGCGCGAAAAGTAGATAATAAATTGAATATTATCAATAGCCGATATAAAAAGGATAAAAAGAACATATACAAAGAAGATGCTTTTATCCGTTTTCTAATGGGAGTTCTTTATGAAACAGGCGGAGAGCTCAATGATTCATTTATCTCCTATCGGAAAGCTGAAGAAATATACTCTAACGACTACTCTCAAAACTATGGTGTTTCGCCATCATCTTTTTTGATAGAGAATCTGCTAAGCGCAGCTCAAGCCATGGATTTTCAGGAAGAGATATCGGAATTTCAGGAAAAATACACCCATGTGACTTACATGAATCCGGTCAAAAAAAAGGAAATGGCAGAGATTTATTTTATACACTATAATGGTTTGGGGCCGGTAAAAGTAGAAAAAAGCTGGCAGGTCACAATGCCTGATATGTATATAGCCAAAATTGCCTATCCCATTTTTGAAAGACAAAATTACCAAATTACACAAAGCGAGATAACTTTGCAAAATGTATCATCCGATTCTTCCTATCAATTTGCAACGGCTCTGATGGAAGATATCGGTTCCATCGCTATAATGAATCTTGAAAATAAAATAAAAAGAATCAAGACAAAGGCCATCGCAAGAGCAACAACCAAGTACCTTGCAACCAAAGCATCTTCAAAAGAAGCGGAGAAAAAAGGCGGGGCGATGTTAGGTTTTGTTGTTCAAGTTGCCGGTAATATTGTTAGCGTAGCAACCGAACAGGCAGATATTAGGCACTGGAGATTACTCCCGGCAGAGATAGGGGTCGGCAGAGTTATAGTTCCACCGGGAGATTACGAAGGAAAAATAGAATTTGTCAATGCCGGTGGGGGTGTGGTTAGCTCAAGGATAGTTGAACGTTTCACCGTTCAAGCTGGGGAAAAGCGATTTCTCATCTACCTGACCCGAATTTAGTATACTTATTTTATAACCGTTCAGGGGTTCAAGGTTCAGCGTTCAAAGGTTATCGATTTATGGAGAACGCTGAACCTGTGAACGCTTAGTAATATATTTTAAAAGGAGATTTACGTGCATCAAGTAAATAGAAAACTCATTTGGATCTTTCTTTCTTTTTTTATCATTACGGCAATAATTATGACCGGATGTGCCACCAAAAAAAAGGATATTCGATCTACAAAAGGAAAGAAACCGGGCTGGGTGGATGGAGAAAGCATTAGATATCCCGCCGCCTCTTATTTGTCGGGAGTCGGTTATGGTCCCGACCGTCAATCCGCAGAAGATAAGGCACGGGCTGAAATTGCTAAAATATTTTATAGTGATATAAATTCCCGGAACCAGACTTACCAGGAATATATACAAACAGTATCAGGGAAAAAATCAGAATCAGCAGAAAAACTCAACATCCAAGAGATTACCGAAGTTACAACTAAAAAGGTTCTTTCCGGAGTAAGAATCGTCCAGAACCATGAGATATCAACACCAAAGCCCGTTTTTTACGCTCTCGCTGTTCTCGACCGAAGTCAATCTGAGGAGATACTCCGTTCTAAAATCAAAGAAACAGACCAAGACATCCAAAACCTTCTCTTTAATGCAGAACATGAAGAAGATAAACTTTCCAAAATCAAAGGATTCAAAGCGTGCATACGAAAGTATATCCTGAGGGAAGCCTATGATGCAGAGCTTCGTATTGTAAAACCATCTGGGGAAGGGATAGCACCACCAGTCAATTTTACCGAAATTAAAAATCGATTAAATGATATCCTGCTTAGGGATTTTTTCATCGCTCTATCGATTAAAGGCAGTAAGGCAAAAGAGATCCGGGAAGCACTGGTTGAAGCATTAAATCAAAATGGATTTTCCGTATCAGAGGATATGGACAAGGTAAGCGTGATAGTAAGAGGCACCATCAAGATTAATCCCATTGACCGGAAAGCGTCGGATTGGAAATACGTCCGATGGAATGTTTACATAGACCTGGTAGATCAGAAAGGCGGGGCTGTGTTCGGAAGTGTCAAAAAGACAGGAAGGGAGGGGCATTTATCCCTTCCGCAGGCTGAAAACAAGGCGATTCGGAAAATACAAAAGACCATGACAACAGACATTGCCGAGGAACTAAAGCAATATATCTTTTATCAATAAAAATCGAATTGTAAAACCGGTTTAATTAAAATAATAGTTGATTAGGGACGAAACTTGAGTTATAAAACCATAAAGGAAAGATAATCAAATTCAAGAAAAGGAGGTAAACATGAAAGCAAAAAGTATAATAATTTCGTGTATTGTCGTAACTGTTGGAATCTATTTTATTGCAGGTTGCGCATCAGCACCACCAAAGAAGGTGTTTAGAGGACCCGAATGGGTTTGGAAGGGAAGCGGCGCCTTTGATGTAGATAAGGGAAAGGTTTTTTATGGAGTAGGTATGGCTTCCGGTATCAAGAACAAGTCCCTTTTGCGAACAACTGCCGACAACCGTGCAAGGGCGGAAATTGCGAAAACTCTTGAGACATATGTTGCTGTGCTGGCCAAAGACTACATGGCCTCCACCACGGCCGGCGACATGTCAGCATCTTCGGAAGAGCAACATGTGGAGAATGCATTGAAGACCTTTTCAAAAACAACTCTTCATGGTGCTACAATTGTAGACCGCTGGTTAGACCGGGAAGATGGAACATTTTATTCACTATGTGAGCTCGACATGTTTGCTTTTAAAGATGCACTGGATAAACACAAAGAACTGGATAGCAAAGTTCGGGACTACGTAAGGGAAAATGCCGAAAAGATGCATGGTGAACTTGAAAAAATGGAAGACAAAGAATAATCTCAGATTTTATTCTGAATACCTTGCATCAGAGAGACCTTTGAAAAATGTTTCCCGATATTAGCGGGGGCAAAAGGGGGCGTTTTGCAAAGATCTCATCAGAGGCAGGGCCTGTGCGGCCCTGCCTTTTTGGACAGACCCTACATATCCGTCCGGCTTAGAAGTTTTATTAGAAGCGGACCGAATAAATGATAGGACAAGATATGAAATTGCGGCAATTTGCCATTTTAGGCCTTCTGATTATTCTCTCTTCGGTAATACATACTGGTTGCCGGTCAGGCCCGGATAAAAAAGCTGAAAGCGTTCCCAAATGGCTGTATAAAACCGCAAGCGATGATCGGTACTTTTATGCGGTTGGCATTTCAGGGCAAACTAGAAAAACAAACGAAGCATGGGACCAGGCAATCCAACGTGCACGAGCAGAGCTTGGTCGAACCATTTATAGCCATGTAACAAGTGAAGGTATAATAATAAGCACTACGCGTGGTGAATATTCCAAACAAGTAATTGATATCTTATCAGATACTGAACTAAATTTTACCGAAGTAACTGAGCGATGGCATGATAAGCTTGGAACTTATGGGCCAATCAACCATTACTATGTCTTGGTCAGACTGGAGAAAAAGACAGCTAAAATGATTTTAAAAAAGCTAAAATAGCACATATAAATGCCCGTATTATAACTCAGCTTGGGTTCTCAGACATCGTCGAATAGTTGAGTGGTTTAGTGGTTGAGTAGGAAAAGAATTATAATTAAATCAATATTTTACTATTTGCAAACGGTTGTATGTCCAATTTTTTGAAAAAAGGCTATTATTCTTATCATTATAACTACTTAACTACTCAACTACTCGACGACTTAACGAGATCTGTAGTTTAGAAATTTGTGTTTTTTGAGATAAAAAAATTTCGTAATACTTATGCTGTTTGAAAACAAGACCGCTTTAAAGGTTGGTAGTTCTACTTTCAGAAGGCTAAAATGTTACAAAATTTCTGTAATAGCTTCGCCTAAAACAGGCTCCATATCTGACCGTCATCTTGCCCTTTTTTCCACGTTTCTTGACTCTTTTTTCATAATATAATATTATATTATAAAAAGTTAACGACCTTTATGAATATTTTATTTATTAAAAATGCCGGTATATGAATATACAGCTTTAAATATCAAAGGTAAGACCATCACTGGAATCATTGATTCTGATAGCCCGTTTTCAGCCCGTCAAAATCTTCGATCTTCTAAAATCTTTCCCGTTTCTTTAAAAGAGGTTCATGACGCCTCTACAAAAAAAGAGCCCCTTTTTTCTTCTATAATTCACCCCTTTACACGTGTAAGACCGTCAGAAATTTCAATGATGACAAGACAATTATCCACCTTAATTGGTGCTGGATTTCAACTTGTTGTAGCTATTAATACGTTGATACCTCAAACCAAATCTTATGCTTTTAAAAAAATATTAGCACGAATCAAGGATTCAATAGTTGAAGGCAACAGCTTTGCCAAAGCACTGTCTCAATATCCAGGAATTTTTTCCTCGCTTTATGTGAATATGGTACACTCAGGAGAATCTTCAGGAACTCTTGAAATCGTTTTAGAACGTCTTGCGGATATTACTGAAAAACAACAAGCTTTAAGTAATAGGATTAGATCATCTTTAGCTTATCCTGTTTTTATGACTTTTATTGGAGCTGTTGTTCTGTTTCTTCTTCTTACATTTATTGTTCCAAGTATAACATCAATTTTTATCGATATGAATCAGGTTCTCCCCACTCCGACTCAATTTCTTATTACTATTAGCGATATATTTAAATCTTACTGGTGGATTGTTTTTATTTTGATAATTGGATCATTGATAATATTTCGCAGCTTAAAAAAGACAACAACAGGTCTCTACTTTCTGGATAAAACCATACTCTATTTACCGGTCATCGGCCTTTTAGCTAAAAAACTGGCTGTTGCCCGTTTTTCCAGAACCCTTGGCTCACTACTTGAAAACGGTGTCTCCATGTTGTCTGCCCTTGAAATTGTTAAGAATATAGTAGGAAATGTACTGATATCCAATACAATTGATACGGCTGCAAAAGAAGTCGGCAAAGGACAAGGATTGGGTGCGGCTCTTTCGAAAAGCAGTCTCTTTCCAAATCTTTCCATCCAAATGATTCAGGTTGGAGAACAAAGCGGGGAACTGGAATCTATGTTAGCAAAAGTTGCAGATGTATTTGAAAATGAAGTGGAATCAAGTATAATGAGTATGACATCATTAATAGAACCTATTATGATACTGATAATGGGTGTTATCGTTGGGTTTATCGTTCTTTCAATATGCCTTCCAATATTTGAAATGAATCAACTTATAATGTAACAAAATGCATTAAAGAAGCAGTTTCCATTCCATAATAACGGAGGAATAATGGATAAAAAAATTATGATAAAGAATATCGGCGACCTGGGGTTTACCCTTATTGAACTGATGGTTGTTATTGTAATATTAGGTATTCTTGCAGGACTTATTGTACCAAGAATAATGGGACGCCCGGAGGAAGCAAAACAGCTTAAGGCAAAGATACAGATAGAAAGCTTGGAAACAGCCTTGAAATTATACAAACTGGATAGCGGTATGTATCCCGATACTGAACAGGGACTACAGGCACTTATTGAATTGCCTACTACAGGAACACTTCCCAAAAATTGGCGAAAGGGCGGCTATCTTGAAAAAGGAAAACTCCCAAAAGATCCCTGGAAAAACGATTTTGTTTATCTATCCCCCGGCGTTCATGATGTTTATGACATCATTTCATATGGTGCCGACGGTATTCCTGGAGGCGAAGATAAAAACAAGGATATAAATAGCTGGGAAATAGAATAATTTCTTTGACCCTGTCCGCTCCGGATAAACTTCTTTCTGAATCGGAAATTCCATTCTTTTCATAGACTTTTAGAGAACAGTAAGCCGGTACTATAGTGTTTGCCAAAATAACGTTCCGTTTCAAAGAATGTATGCAGCGTCTGAGC
>CAZQOH010000111.1:0-7035 GCA_964594355.1 uncultured Desulfobacterales bacterium | reverse complement strand
TAACCTGAAAAGTAGGAAATTTTGACCTAAATTTTTGGAGTTATGCAAAGGTCTCATCTGGAAAGGGTAAACAGAAATAAAATAAATTCTAAAAATCCAGTCAATCCTGTCTAATGAAGAAAAGAGTTTTTACTAAAAAATTGGAGTTATGCAAAGGTCTCAAGGAGAGATAGAAAAATTAAAATCTACCATTCAAATGCTTCAGGAAAAACTGGAAAACTATAAACAATTAGCAGATGCTGTGAAACCAAAGACTTTGTATTTGGAGGCATTCTATCTTTTTCACGGTCGGAAGTATGAAGCATCCAGAAAAAAACTCCAGAGTTTACTGGAAATGTTTCCTGACGTCTATTTCAGTGAAAACGCTCAATACTGGATAGGCGAAAATTATTTCATGCAAAAAAAATACAAAGAAGCCTGTATGGCTTTTGAGACGGTCCTTACCAAGTATAAAAAGAGTAAAAAATCTGCAGATTCATTGTTTAAGCAGGGAAGATGTTATTATAGACTTGGCAAATATGAAAAATCAAAACAAAGCTGGCAAGCAGTGATCAAACGCTACCCCGGAAGCCGAGCAGCTGCCCGGGCACGTGAATTTCTTAGTAAGTTTCATCAAAGATGATCAGAGCGGTGAAAATATATGCAAATAGTGTAAAAGCGAAATTACCTGGCGCAGTCTCCTTACTTTTTCGCTCGATACTGGGATGGGGGGTCGCGGTTTTACTTGGAGTTGTCGGTATTTTTTCTGCACGGTTTTTCGACTTTCCAAATTTACTTGCAGCTCAAGTCACCATAGGGATGTTCGGTCTTGTGGGAGGTTTGTCGCATTCTATCCTCATCAGGACAGCTGGCGGGAAAGTCTCGTGGAAACAAGGGCTATTTATTTCGCTTGTCTGGGCCTTGAGTTGCATCGGAGGTGCCACTCCACTTTTCTACACTTTAGGATCGTCATTAGAAATGGCGGTGCTCGCGTTTTATAGTTTTGCTATATTTGGAGCGATAGGAGGAGTTGCAACTGCTTTTGTGATGAGAGCGCTTTTTGAAAACGCCTCATCTCGTGATATTGTACCTTGCGTTATAATATGGTCTTTCAGCTTTGGCTTTGCCACCATCGCAAGTGACGCATCCGGAGATTGGTTGCAAAATTTCATGCCGGAGTTGGTTGCATGGTCTATTGTATTTCTGACGATGGCACTAGTCATTGGAGGTGGTGGCGGGTATTCAATAATACAATTTTTAAAAGAAGAAAATGATAAAAAACAAGCCTTTGAAACATCCATCATCGATTTCGAGTCATCACCTCAAGATAAAAAAATATTTTATATACCATTCCTACTTTTCGCCCCTTTTTACCTGAACGATTTTTCTAACATTTTTATCACCGATTGGCGTTTGTGGATTTTAATCGACTATACAACCGTGAAACTTTTTCCTTTTCTAATTTTACTTTGGTTGATTCACAGTAAAAAAATGCAGCTTTCTGAATTAGGAATCACCAGCCAACCGGTGATTTCATTTTTAACGGTATTTCTTATAGCTTCACTGGCAAGTCTGTTTATCGGACCAAACGGATATCTAATCCTGAATGAATTACCCGGCTATCCCCAATTGGGTGGTATACCCAAAATCGGAACTCCCATGTGGAATTGGATTGATCTTACTTTTGGGCTTTTAATGGTGGGAATATTTGAAGAATTGGTTTTTCGTGGCTACATGCACGCATTTCTAACCCGATTTACCAAGCACCCCCTCATAATTATTGGGCTCTCCTCAATTGCCTTTGGGCTTATCCACTGGAGCGGAGGTTTTCATAAGGTGATTGTCTCATCGGTCATCGGCGCCCTTTTCATGATACTCTATTTGAGAACGCGTTCTCTCCCGGCCATTATGCTCGCCCATTTCACTTTTGATTTCATTAATTTCACAAATATTATCCCCAGATCAATCTTTAGTTTCATTTATGATTAGTGTTTTACCGAACAATCATGGCAAGTGAGAGACAAACATAGAAGTTATACTGTCGAGAAACAGCATCCCCTTTATAGAAAGGGCACAGCGTTTTTGAGTAAATTGTATATATTCTTTTTCTTTAAGATTGTTTATTATTTCTCCGAAAATTCTATTAAAACTTACACCAAATTTTTTATTAAAAATATCGATATCTATTCCCTCTGTCTTCCTTAATCCCACACAAATCGCCTCGATCATACTCTGCTCCTTGCTTAACACTTCCCTTTCTTCTACCGGCATCTTACCTATATTTAAATCCTTGATATATTTTTTTACATTCCGGCAATTCCAATAGCGTTCAGACTCTAAAAATGAGTGAGCAGACGGTCCAAATCCCATGTATGGAATGAAGGACCAGTATTTCCAATTATGCCTTGATTTATTGGAACTAGATTGCGCAAAGTTTGATATCTCATACTGAGTATAGCCGCATGTATTTAAAAAATCTATTGTTGTTTCAAACAGATTACACACTAAACTATCATTCATAGGATTAAGATCACCTTTTTGCCGTTCTTTGTTCAAAGGAGTACCTGGTTCGTAGGTAAGCATATAGCAAGAAAGGTGTTCAGGTCCAAACTCAACAGCCTTTTGCAAGTCAAGGAGCCAGGTTTTTTCCGATTGCCCCGGTATTCCGTAAATAAGATCAAGTCCGATATTATCAAATCCTGCTTTCCGGGCCCATTTTATGGCAAGATTTGCATCTATACTTGAATGAATACGTCCCAGAAAACTTAGATTTTTGTCCTGAAAAGATTGCACGCCAATATTAATACGATTAATACCTGAACTTTTGTACCCTTTAAGCTTGTCGAGTTTCACGGTACCGGGGTTGATTTCTATTGTTATTTCGGTATCGGGAAGGATTCTAAACAATCGGTATGCTTTTTCAATTATTGCCCCAACCTGTTTTGTTCCAAAAACAGAAGGCGTACCCCCTCCCATATAAAGGGTATCAAACTTAAAAGAAACGTTACAGTTCATATGCATCTCTTGTATTAAAGCACTGATAAATGTCTCCTTAAGCGACAGATCTGTTATGGAATAAAAATCACAATAAGGGCATTTTTTAATACAAAAAGGTATATGCACATATAAACCTGCATGCTCAGAACTGGTTGAGCACATATTGATTATCCTTTAATCAATGGAAAGCCCGCTTTCCTTTATAATTATTTTTTGTTAGCTGAACTCCCAACCAGACAGTCCAACGAATACTACCAGAGCGTGAATAACGAAGAGAATAGTGATGATAGAAAGAACCCAAAGATGGGCTGTAATCTCAGAACCGTGATGATCCAAAACTTTCTTGGCATTAAGATCATCGCCTTGTTCACGGAGGCGACGAATGTTATAAAAAATTGCTGTAGGACCAAGGACTAAAAACAGACAATTCCAAACAATAAGCCAGAAGGGATATACAACCCAAAAGATCCTGGCTTCTTTTACGTCGAACAGATATACGCATAAAAATGCTGTTCCTATTCCCCCAAATAAAATGATTCCAAGGGATTCCTTGAATTTCCTAAAATGACTGATCCAGGTCCAATCACCCCCAGGAGCACTTCGGAGACCCATCAGGGTTAAGACACCTATTACGACTGAAGTAGAATTTATAATCATATCATTCAAACCGTAGAATCGTTCGGGATAAATTCCCTGCTGAAGTTCGTCAACGATACCCAACATGGAAGCACAAATAAAAAGGAGGATATAAATTCCCTTACCCCTGTAATCGATCGACAGGGCTTCAAATAAAATCCATGAGAAAAACACATATTCCGGTATATGGATATGTTTGCTTGGATTTGGTTCAAAAGAAATGACGAAATAGACTATAATCACACAAGGGATAATAAACCATAAGAACTTGATGCGCTTTTTTGAAAGAAAGCTAAAAACAATATAGGCGATGCCGAAAAGGATGATGATACCCAAAGGCACTTTTGAAGCGACAACTGTCGAGAAATGTTTAACAATGGTATTATAGACAAAGATCGCGTTTGGAAGAGCAATGGTATAGGCTGCAACTAAAGCCCAAAGGACGGCTCTTTGCCCCTGTTTTTTATTTAATACTACAAAACCTGGTAACATTTAAACAACGTATATTGCGCTGCTTTTAAAATAATCATTGCATCAATTTTAGCTTTTAACCTTGGCTCCCAGTTCAATTCCCAGATTAAGGGCCTCTTTATTTATATCAAGAAAACTGGAAGGAATCCGGTTTTGCAGAACCTTTATGATCGAATTGGATCTGACAAGATTTGTTAAACCTATCACCGTGCCCAGCATGCATATATTGAATACTATGGGTTTACCGATCTTTTCCATCGTTGTTTTATAAATGGGCAACTCTTTCTGAAGCGCATCCACTTTTTTTTGTGTTTTGACAAAACGAGTATCCGTAATAAGAAGCCCTCCGGGACGTATGATGGGATAAAATTGAGTATAGGCTTCTTGAGTCAAACAGACAAGAAAATTGGGCTGGATCACCTTGGGATAATGTATTTCTGTATCGGAGATTACAACATCAGAGCGGGTCGCCCCTCCCCTGGCTTCCGGTCCATAAGACTGAGATTGCACCGCCATTAAATTTTCGTAAAGCACTGCTGCTTCAGCGAGTATAATAGCGGCAGTGATAACCCCTTGTCCTCCTGATCCGGAAAATACCATTCTATATCTTTCCATTACGAATGCCCCTTCATCGCTTTTTTAATAATTTTGTTATACTCGTTACAGTATTCCGGAATCTCTTTTTGAATAAAGATGCCCCGTTCGATAAGTTCAGGATTTTCTTTTTTTGCTTTTGATCCGATTGAGGTAGTGTTAGTTTTATAATATTCTAACATATCAACGGCGTTTCCTGCCTTGTTCTTTCTTCCGAAATAGGTGGGACACTGGGACAAAATCTCCACAACTGAAAAGCCTTTGTGTAATATGGCCTTCCTCATAATATCGACCATTTGTTGAACGTGATACGTGGTAGTACGTGCAACAAACGAAGCGCCGGAAGCTATAGATAGTTCCACCACGTCAAAGTCCTGGTCAATGTTTGTATATGGCGCCGTTGTTGCTAATGTTCCATACCCGGATAGCGGTGAATATTGTCCACCCGTCATGCCGTAAATGCGGTTATTCATGACAATGGCGGTAATATCGATATTCCGCCGGGCGGCATGTATAAAATGGTTTCCACCGATAGCCAACGCATCGCCATCCCCCATGGGAACAATAAGATTCAGTTCAGGACGGCTCAGTTTAACTCCTGTAGCAAAAGCTAATGCACGACCATGAATTGTATGAAGAGTGTGAAAGTCAACATACCCGGAAATTCTTGATGAGCATCCAATACCCGACACCATCACGATTTCACTTTTTCTTAGTCCAATTTTTTCTATCGATCTGAGAAGGTTGTTTAGCACCATTCCATGGCCACATCCCGAACACCATATATGAGGGAAAAATCTTTCTCTGATGTAATCTTTATTAGCTATATGTCACACCCCCTTTCCCTGGATAATTTGCATAATATTCCTGATATCCATCGGTGTTATAAATACACCGTCAATACGATTGGCCAGAAACACTCTCTCAGGTCGGTCCACGGCTTCTCTTACTGCTTGATGAATCTGGCCCATGTTCATCTCTACCACAATCACATATTTAGCTTTGGCGCATTTTTCTCTAATTATATGAGATGGAAACGGCCATAAGGTCTGAAGTTCCAAAAGCCCAATCGGCTCCCCTCTGGATCTAAGGTTCTCCACTACATGAATGGCAGAACGGGCAGGGGACCCATAAGAGACAAGTAGGGTTTCAGCAGATTCCAGGTAATACTCCTTAAACTTTGTGATTTGATTCACATTGTTATTTATTTTATTCACTAGATGCCGAAGAAGTTCATGAACCACCTTTGGATTATCCGATGGAAAACCCCACATATCATGGAATAAACCAGTGACATTGTACCGATGAACACCTCCGAAATCAGACATGGGAAGACGGCCGTCTTCTCTCGGCAGATAGGGATGATAGTCCACACCCTCTTTTACAGATGTTCTGAGTCTTTGCACCAATGGGATTTCTCCTTCTTCAGGCACGAAAAGCCTTTCTCGCATATGGCCAATCACCTCATCAAACAGGAGTACAACCGGTGTTCTATAGGTTTCCGACAGATTAAAGGCATCCACGGTCATTGCAAATACATCTTGATGGTTGGAGGCGGTGAGCGCGATTATGGCATGATCACCGTGCGTTCCCCATCTGACCTGATTCACATCTCCCTGGCTCATATGGGTAGGGAGACCGGTGGAGGGCCCCCCACGCTGTACATTGACAATAACGCATGGAATTTCGGTCATGATTGCATATCCCAGCGCTTCCTGCATCAGGGAAAATCCAGGACCGCTGGTGGCCGTCATGACTTTGTTGCCTGTTAGGGATGCACCGATGATTGCACACATGGAGGCGATTTCGTCTTCCATCTGGATAAACTTACCCCCTGCCTGGGGAAGTTTGTATGATAAACGCTCGGCAATTTCTGTGGAAGGTGTTATGGGATAACCTGCAAAAAAATCAAGCCCCGCATACAAGGCTGCTTCCACACATGCTTCATTCCCCTGAATAAATTTTATGTTTTTCTTCATAATATAATCTTTTTTATTTTTTATTCTCCACTTTTTCTTCACATACTACTTCTATGGCAAGATCGGGACACCTGAATTCACAAAGGCGGCAGCAAATGCAATTTTCTTTTTGATCAGCAAATACTTTCTCCTCTTCATCAAGTACAAGGACATTTTTGGGGCAAAAATGCACACATATCCCGCATCCTTTGCACCACTCCTTGTTTATGATGTGTTCCTTTAATTTTGGTTTCCCCATGCAAAACTCCTCTCAATTTTTAGATATCAAGAATAATAGTTTCGTGAAAGTCAAAAAGTGACTTTTTGCAAAAGTTTTAAGTATAAACCGGTTGTCATAAATATGTTCCGATTGACCAGCGTCTGAACTTCCGAGCTCATC
>CAZQOH010000110.1:0-7059 GCA_964594355.1 uncultured Desulfobacterales bacterium | reverse complement strand
AGCAAAAAGGCTTATTTGCTTTTTAACGATTAATTTAGGATGCAATAAGATCAGTACTTATATATCGCTCGCCTGTGTCGGGTAAAACCACAACAATTTTTTTTCTTTTGTTATTTGGTCGTTTGGCGACTTCAAGAGCTGCCCAGGCAGCCGCACCGGATGAAATACCGCATAAGATCCCTTCCAGCTTGGCCAGTTTTTGTGATGTTTCAAAGGCATGATCATTTGTTACAGTTACTATTTCGTCAATGATATAGGTGTTTAGAACTTCAGGGACAAAGCCTGCGCCGATTCCTTGGATTTTATGGGGACCGCTTTGGCCTCCGGAAAGTACCGGTGAATCCGCCGGCTCAACCGCCACTGCCTTAAATGACGGTTTTCTGGCTTTGATCACTTCAGATACGCCGGTAATGGTGCCACCGGTTCCTACACCTGATACGAAGATGTCAACCCCTCCTCCTGTGTCATTCCAGATCTCCTCGGCAGTGGTTTTTCTGTGAATTTCAGGATTTGCCGGATTGGCAAACTGGTTTGGCATGTAGGAATTGGGTGTATTTTGGAGAATCTCTTTAGCTTTGTTGATAGCTCCTTTCATTCCTTTACTTCCCGGTGTTAAAATGATTGTAGCGCCCAAGTGCTTTAAAAGCTTACTCCTTTCTATGCTCATGGTTTCAGGCATGGTTAAGACAAGGCTATATTTTTTAGCCGCGCAAACAAAGGCCAGAGCAAGACCTGTATTTCCACTGGTTGGCTCCACAATTGTTGTCTTAGCGTTTATAAGCCCCTGAGATTCGGCGGATTCTATCATGGAAAGGCCTATGCGATCCTTAACACTCCCCATAGGATTAAAAAATTCCATTTTGGCAAAGACTTTAGCCTCAATCCCTTCAGTTATGTGATTTAAACGAACCATAGGTGTCGAGCCTATAGTATCATTTATAGTTTTAGAAATATCCATTGTTTGCTCCTTCGGAACATATTTTTGAAAACCGCTATAAACTATCCAGGGCCTGTCCAAGATCGTCACAAATGTCACTTACTTCTTCGATACCCACCGAAAGTCTGATCATATCGGCGGTAATGGATAGGCTTTGCCTGGTATCATCATTAAAGGAGACATACTGAGAAGAGTATGGATGAATCACTAATGTTTTACAGTCTCCCAGATTGGCCAGGTGATATATCAGTCGGAGGTTATTTATGAACTGAAAACATGCTTCCTGATCATTGAGACCAAAAGTCAGCATCCCGCCAAAACCCTTATCTTTGAACTGCTTTTCGGCAATGTTATGCGATGGATGATCCTTTAATCCTGGATAGTTAACCCATTTGACTTCGGGTTTCTCTCTGAGGTAGTCCGCTACCTTCAGAGTATTATCCATGTGTCGCTCCATGCGTAAAGCCAAAGTATCCAGACCGATCATCGTAAGATAGGAGTGGAAGGGGGCTTGAGTGGTACCGAAATTAATATGATGTTCCCGCCAGACTTTGTCGAGTAAAGCAAGGGGACCCTTTCGATCGATAAAAGGTTGGAAATCAGGAAAACGCTCTTCTGACCAGGGGAAAGAGCCGGCATCAATAACAACACCGCCCACAGCATCTCCATGTCCGCTAAGGTACTTTGTTGTAGAATGAATCACCACATCAACTCCCAGCTCTATAGGTCGGCAAAGGTAAGGGGTGGCCAGTGTGTTATCGATAATAAGAGGAAGCCCATGCTTATGGGCGATTTTCGCAACAAGGGCCAGGTCAGGAATGTCCATTTTTGGGTTACCGATGGTTTCCAGATAGATAAAACGAGTTTTGGAATTGATGGAACTTTCTATTGCGTCGTAATCAATGGGCTCAACAAGACGCGCAGTAATGCCATACTTTTTAAAGACGTTAGTGAAAAGAAGATATGTGGACATGAAGAGTGAGTTTCCTGCAACAAATTCATCTCCTGCCCGTAATAAGGCCATGCAGGTGTTGGTAATTGCCGCCATACCCGAAGACATAGCAACCGCTCCTTTACCACCCTCCAGGGCGGACAACTTCTCCTCAAGGGTTCGGTTGGTCGGGTTAGTAAGTCTCATATAAACGTGATCAGTGGTCTTACCGGCGAAGGTTTGGCTCAGATTCTCAGCGGTAGGATGAAGATGGGAAGCTGTTTGAAATATGGGCGGCAGAGTTGCACCGTGCCAATCTTCAGATGACTGTGCAGCGTGTATAACTTTTGTATTAAAATGATAATTTTTCTTCTGATTCATATCGCACCTCCGTTGAATAAGATACGCCGTTCATCCATTCCTAAAAACCCAAGGAGAGTTTTAAGGAGTTTCACCTGAAAGCATATAAAATAAATCCTCATTTTTATGAAGTTGCATATGTATTTAAAGCCAACATATTATCAAGAGCCATTTTAGATTCTGATTTTATATTTTCAGGTACTTTAACCACATTAAGCTGCCCTATACTTTCCAGGGACAACAAAAGGTTTCCAAGATTGATTTTAAACATATTAGGACATAAAGAATAATGTAGTTCCAAGATATTCTTGTGCGGATTTTTCATGGCCAAACGGTTGATCAGATTGGTTTCAGTACCTATAATAATCGTTGCATTTGGAGGAGCATCTTTCACATATTTTACAATAAAACTTGTTGATCCAGCCGCATCGGCCATTTTGACCACTTCCTGGGTGCATTCCGGATGTACTACAATTCTTGCTTCGGGAAATTTTTTTCTCATTTTCAAAACATGTTCGGCTTTGAAACGGGTGTGGACATGGCAATGTCCATCCCACAGGATTAACTTTGCTTTTTTTATTTTCTCTGAAGTATTGCCACCGAAAGACTCGCCGGATTTCCATACGATCATTTCCTCAGGCAGAATCCCCATCTGATTTCCTGTATTGCGCCCAAGGTGCTGGTCAGGAAAAAAGAAAATCTTTTCACGCTGATCAAATCCCCAGGAGAAAGCGGTCTGCGCATTTGATGAAGTGCAAACGGCTCCTCCGTGGCGGCCGCAAAAAGCCTTTATATGAGCATCAGAGTTCATATAAACAATGGGCATAATTACTTCTTCATGAACAATTGAAGTAATCTCTTTCCATGCCCTTTCCACTATATATATGTCTGCCATATCAGCCATTGGACATCCCGCCTCAAATGCGGGAATCTGGACTATCTGATGGGGCTGAGAAAGAATTTCCGCACTTTCAGCCATGAAGTGAACCCCGCAAAAGACTATAAATTGAGCATCCTTATCTGAAGCCGCCTTTTGAGAAAGTCCGAAAGAATCACCCCGAAAGTCACCCAGTTCAACGATCTCTTTCCGCTGGTAATGATGTGTGAGGATGATAAGTTTTTCTCCCCATTCCTCTTTTAATTTTAAAATCTTTTCTATGATTTCTTTATCATTAATATGATCTTGTACTGCCTCTTGCATTGAAATGTTCCTTTCAAAAAAATTTAAAGCTCGCCTTTTTCCTAATACAGACTAGTGTATATTCAGAGACCGCCCTAATTTCAGATGCAACAATTTGAACATCGAACATCGAACGCTCAACATCGAACGTCGAATGTGGAAGGCGCTTCGCTTTGTCTTTATTATAAATGGTAGAATACATTATTCGATGTTCAACGTTCGATGTTCGATGTTGGACGTTCATTTTTTATTTTAGTTCATAGTTCAGTGTTTAATAGAATATGTTGCATTTAGATTTACGCCGGACCAGAAGCCCTAATTTAATAAAGTAAACGACGTTCTATGGGAGTAGTCTCAAATTGTCAAACTATACTATTTTAAAATAATATAAAAATGTTTCAGGGCAATGTCAAGAAGGGAAAGAGTATCAGCCCAGTGAAAAGAAAAACCTTCACCTATGTTTAAAGCAAGATGAGGGCTTTTCTGATGGAAGAAGAGCGGTTCTTCATTTAGAATTTCGGCTTATAATTATGAAGAACCGCCCAATCTTAGGAGGTATGGGGCACATACCCAATTATAATATATAATATCTTTTCAAACTTTGTCAAGAAAAAAAATGCTACAATGTGGTATTTTTGTAAAAATTAAGCAATCTAACGAAAAAAATTTATTACAACTTGAGACCTTTGAAAAATGTTCAATTTTGTTCAAGTTCAAGGAAGACGAAAATTTTAACCGCAGGAATACATTGAGTATTTTGAGGATTAAAATTTGAGTCTGACACAGAAATTGGGCAAAAGGGGGCGTTTTTCAAAGGTCTCAACTTATGATAACAGTTCAATCCTGTCATCGCAGCATATTGTTCCACCGGTGATCACCCGCGCAAAAACACCCTCTCGCGGCATGATACAATCTCCGGCCTGATAAAAGATGGCGCATTTTTTGTGACATTCTTTGCCGATCTGTGAAATTTCAATTTCGACGGAATTCCCAAGTTTAACTCGGGAGCCGATGGGTAAATTTATCCAGTCAATACCCAAAGTGGCGATGTTTTCTGCAAAATCTCCAAAAGTTACATTGAGTCCATTTTTGCAAGCTTTTTCAATACTTTCAGAGGCAAGAAAACTTACCTGTCGGTGCCATTCACCTGCGTGGGCGTCGCCTATGAGCCCATGATTTTTTAAAAGCTTGGCCTCTTCCACCGGGACTTTGCGAGTACCCTTTTTCCTGCTTGTTGCTATTGAGACAATTTTCATAAAGCACCCTTTCCAATTAGAAAAATACCGTATGTAGCCCGCAGATTGGGAAGAAATCGGGTAATGTTTCCGCTTCTCTCCTTGTTATTTGTGTTGATGGCTGCCTCTTTGATTATCCTAAAACCTACATCTTTAGCGTATTTCCTAAAATCCTTGATGGTAATAACACGGATATTCGGAGTATTGTGCCATCCATATGGCAGCTGTTTGGTAATGGGGGCATATCCTTTAAAAAAAAGCTGCATCCTAACACTCCAATGGCTGAAATTAGGGAAACTGACGATTCCTCTTTTCCCGATTCGCAGCATTGATCGGATTAATTGCGAGGGCTCATAAATTTGTTGAAGTGTTTGACTCAAAATGACGTAATCAAAGACATCATCGGGATAATCCAGCACCTCTTCATTGATATCGCCCTGGAGTACAGTTAGGCCTTTTTCAATACATGCGGCAACCCTGGTTTCGTTTATTTCGATACCGGTGCATATTACTTGCTTGTTTTTTTTGAGAAAGTAAAGCAGTTTCCCTTCGCCGCAGCCAAGCCCGAGCACTTTTGAACCAGGCTCTATCCAAGAGGCTACTATCTGTAAATCATAGCGAATTCCGTTATTTTTATATTTCTCTATAGACACGTTCTAAAAAACCTTTAATCAAATCATTTAAACGTTTACTGGGCAAGAGGAAAGCATCATGGCCCCACTTGGCCTCGATTTCACAAAAGCTTACATCCAGGCCGTTTTTTTTCATAGCCTGTACCATGGATTTGGATTGATAAGTTGGATAGAGCCAGTCGGAAGTAAAGGAAACAACCAAGAATTTAGCTCTAGCTTTTGAAAAAGCTTCTACTACTGATCCGGAGCCGTGTTGTCTCTCCATGTCATAATAATCAGCCGCTTTTGTAATATAAAGAAAAGAGTTGGCATCAAAGCGTTCCACAAATTTTGAACCTTGATATCGAAGATAACTTTCCACCTGGAAATCAGCGTTGAAATTAAATGAAAAATCGTTCTTATTTTGGAGTCGTCTACCAAACTTTAAGCGCATGGATTCATCCGACAGGTATGTGATATGTCCGATCATACGGGCTACAGCCAGCCCAAGCTCCGGCTTTCCTCCGGAATAATAATTTCCGTTGTTCCAATTCGGGTCAGCCATGATTGCCTGTCTGGCCACTTCATGAAAAGCAATTGCCAAGGCGGAATGTTTTGTTGTGGATGCTAACGGAATCGCCGAAACAACCATTTCAGGATATTGGGCGCACCATTCCAGCACCTGCATCCCTCCGATCGAACCACCGATAACTGTAAGGATTTTTTTAATTCCCAGATGACCCAAAAGTGCCCTCTGGGCCTTGACCATGTCACCTAAGGTAAGCACGGGAAAATCGAGGCCATAAGGTTTGACGGTTTTGGGATTGTAAGTGCAAGGGCCTGTAGATCCCATACAGCTTCCAAGGATATTGGAACAGATAACAAAATATTTATTGGTATCGATTCCTTTGTCAGGGCCAACCATGATATCCCACCAGCCGGGTTTAGGGTCATCCTTGTTGTAATAACCGGCAGCATGAGAGTCTCCTGAAAGGGCATGACAAATAAGAACGGCATTGCTTTTATCTTTATTTAATTCACCATAGGTTTCATAAGCAATTGTCACAGGTCCGAGCCTTGTGCCGCTCTCTAGGATCATTTCATTGGGCGGTTCGGCATAGGTGTACGACTTTCTCTTAACAAGTCCCACTGAAATGCCTTCTGAATCATGTTCAATATATTCACTCATTTTCGATTGCTTTAAGAAGGGAAAGAAAAACATTACAAGATCTACAGATATTCATCTTTTCTTTCCAGGTCTTTTGAGCAGCACCCTCACATATTGTACCGTTAATAAACCAACAAAGCTTGCCGGCATTAAACTCCCAGGCCGGGCACTGTCTTTTTAGCTTGACCGGGCATTTTTTTATTGTCCAGCACGATTTCTGTTCCTTTTTGACACCTTTCATTTTAGAGAGCAGAAAGAACATCTGACGCTCGGCGTGTGGTGGTATGAATCGCCACCCCTGTTCGTAGCTGTGTATGGCCTTAATAGACGTTCCGAGTAGCTGCGCCATCTGTTTCTGTGTTTTGTTCATTTTTTTTCGAAAGTAGGAGAATTCTTTGCTGTCCATGGGGAATTTAACCTCTCTTAAAGTTGTTACAGAAAATTTTACTTCAGACATCGTTAAATCGTTAAATACTTAAGTTGTTAAGTATTTGTAATCCTTGACATACTATCGGATTGTAAGAAAACTGGGCTTTCACCGCATAAATTGTCACTATGTGGTAGTTTTGTCAATAAAAAAAAATATTGATACTTAAAATAATTGAATAAAACTGAAGCTTTGCAATTTGTTTAAACT
>CAZQOH010000109.1:0-7062 GCA_964594355.1 uncultured Desulfobacterales bacterium | reverse complement strand
CGTCTACTAGGCATGTCCTACGAAAACATAGCCAAAAGCCTAAATATTGACAAAGCAACAGCGCGAAAAGCCTGTAATTATAAGGAGGAATAAACTATGTTTTGGTTATTCTATAATTACCACCCAAGATACCCTTACCAAAAGAAAATCTGGATCAAAATCCGCTTTATACACGAAACCGACAAAGCTATCCTGGTTTATTGTAACGGCAAGAAACTCTGGATCCCCAAATCGCGGGTATATAAAATAAAGCTAAGGAAGGGTGTTTTTGAGATTTGGATTAAAGAAAATATTATTCGATAATTACATATTCTGCCAGTAGAATCCCGACTCTTCTTTGTCATGTTTTGATGATTCTATGATCCATGCAAGGTACTCTTTTATTTCTGCAAGTAATTAAATAACGTACTATTGCAGTCTTTATCATTTCGGAAAAACTATTTAAGCTAACATTTAAACCAACTAGCCCTGCCGATCTTCCTTTGTAAACTCTACGTTTAGATATGTATGCTCCCATTGGATCATTTCCAATTCTTATCAATTCAGCTCGATGAACAAAGTTATCTCTCATGTTTGCAAAATGTTTCAATTTCGAGAATAAAGATTTAATATCTTTATCCCTTTTGCGAATGTTAACTCTCTTTAGTAAATTTTTCTTTTCTGTGTCTGATAGATTATTTTTTAAAAAAGTAACTACATAAGGCACTGGTACTTTTGCTTTTCCATATTTGATTTTTTGCTTTTTAGCATTCCCTACTAATGCTTCTACGGTTGCTATGCAAGATAAAAATCTTAACTGGGTTGTTTGATGGGAGCATTTTTTATATTTGTAATCCTTAATATAGTAACAAAAAATAAATCCAATTTTGAAAAATAAAGCTTTCTCTAATTCATTGAGTTTATTTTCAAAATCCTCAAAAGAGAGGTTAATTTTATGCAAAACATTACTAAACTCCTTCTTAATCGCATTCCTATGTCTGCTTTGAAAACTCTTTCCCGCATAATATTGAAGATGAGTATTTATATACATAGTTTAATTAAGCATCGTGTCCACTGATTTTGGTCAGGTAGTTTGAATTGTTATGAATTTTATCATATAAATTATTGATGCTATCCAATACAACAATTGTATGATATTTGTAATATTTTGTGATCCTTTTGATTTGGTTTCAAAGCCAACCATTTTTAAAAGTTCTCGAGGGAGAAAAATAATTAATTCTATCCAAAATAGAGGGCTAAAACTTAGTAATGCCTGAATCTTATAATGACCTCTAGCTTTTCTTAATATTCCTTTGGCAGATAGAAGTATTTCTGTATTCATGAATAAAAGATTGTCCAGAACGCTACAGCTCTGCTTTTGTGCATGACCAAGCCCTAAGGGTTCCATATATGATTGATACTGATCTTGAACCCCTGTATTCAAAACTCTTTTTTTGATTTCAAGTTGGTTTTCTTGAACCCAATTACCAGCTTTCTCTCCTACTCTTTTTTTCTTTTTTTCGCTTTTATCGCATATTTGCCCATCGATATATTGGTCATGTTTATGTGTAGCTTCTTTTAAATATAAATAGTGGTTAAAGTTAACCAAAAAACGGATAAAAGGAATAATTAATAAATATAACAGCTTTTCCATTTTACTTCTTTCTCATTACTTAAATATAGCGATACTTATTGATATTACAGCAAGAAAAATCATCGCCCAAGCAAGAAAAGAGCTTTTGCGATTAAATCTATTTATTGCATCAGTGTTGCGACGAGTTAGTTCTCCAATTGGAACATTATTTGTTTGGTCTCTCTGAAGCCAATTTATAAGTTCCTTATCCGTGTACTCGGTAGGGTGTCTTTCTCCTGGCATACTTCGTCTTACCTTTTGTTATATCAATTTAACCACTACACTTTTAGATGCACAATACTTAATTATTTTAAAATAGAACCGTCCCCTTTTCTACTAGGATCTTTACTACTTCCTGAATATTCTTCATAAAAATACCTTAGCTTTACAAATCGCATCTTGAGTTTTTCCGTTTTCAATGCCAACCATCTTCCGCTGCTTGATATGTTTTAATATGGCGATACCGAACTATGCTGTTTTCTACTCAAGCATAGAAGAATCATAATTTATATCAATTGTTACGCTTCCTCCTATACCAAGCGGTGCGACATTCACGCTAATGCTTCCTAGACGAACAGGGAGATCTTTAGCTTGTAAAGCCAGGCCTTTCAAGACAGGGTATATGTCTTTATAAAATTCTCTATATCGCAGAAGCAGCCATTCTTCTAAGGCGATTGATATTTTTTTAAACGCTTTACGCTCATCAAGATCATATTCGTCGGGTTCTTGGGAAAAACATATAAAATCTTGATATGTCTTGCTTCCAATTAAAGGAAGTGATTTTGGAACAATCTTATGTATAGGCGTTGATTTTATATCTGCTTCAAAATCTCTAATGGCTTCAGTTACCTCAGATAAAGATTCCTGAAAAATCTCTATTTCTGCTGTTTCAGCTTTAGCGATCTGAAAATTAAGAACCATGAAACAAATCAAAAATATCAATAAAATATTTTTCATAGAATTACATCCTTTGCTTTTATAGCTCGGTCGCCCCTCACTTTATAAATTCCATCTTGAGCTTTTGCATTTTGGGAACTTGCTCACATTGTCCCTCTTATTTTAAAAAATTACTATATTTCCTTAAAATTCGCATCTAATAGCCTGCTTTTGGCAATACCTCTTTCCTCTTCGGTGAATAAGCTCTTCCATTCGGGATTTAAAACTACTTTTTCCACAGAAATATCAAGACGTCCTTTTTCCCACAACTTCTCAAAACCTTCGGAAATATGTTTTTCATGTAATAGAAATTTTGCGGTACTTAAACCTCCTCGTTCATTAACCATTTGCAAAAATCGATTGGCAAGATAATCGCATTCTTTCTTGGCTCGCTTATAAATATCTCTCATGGCTTGCTCGAATTTATTTTCCAACTGAACCCGCTTTTCTTCATCTAGCTTCTTATTGTTTTTCTCCATGCAATTACCTCTTCTTTAGGTCGGCGGCGGCTTTGCTTACGACTTTGCCTAAATTCTTTTCCACATCATGTTCCCAAACTCTTATTGTCTTCCATCCCTCTTTTTTATAATGCAAATTTACTTTCTTGTCTCTCTTTATATTCCCGGATATTTTATTTTCCCAAAATTTTTTTCTTGTTTTGGGAAATTCGCGATGTCTTTTACATCCATGCCAAAAACATGAATCGACGAATATCACCGTCTTGTACTTTTTTAAAACGAGGTCCGGCTTACCGAAGTAATTTGCGGGATTCTTCCTGTATCGAAATCCCGCTTTCCATATTTCTTTTCGAAACAGAATCTCGATTTTACTGTCTTTATTTCGCACTTTGGACATAATTTCACTTCTTTTCTTTCTTGAAAAAATGTCCATATGCCTTATTTAATAAATCGTATCTGCAGATTAAGTTTTATGAATAATTTCCCGTCTCTCTTAAATAAAAGACCGTAATCATGTCTGGTGCTGCTGGGGCTTTCGAATTTGGTGTTTTCGAACAAATACGAACGGAATTCATCGCGATTATAAAGATGGTAGCACACAACTTGCCCGTCTTGCTTAACTACGATATATCCTCCATGCGCTTTGGTGAGCCCGTCCCACTCTTTGCTTGGCACCATTCCGAGAGCGACGGCATCCAAAAAGTTCTTTATTTTATAATTATAATCCGAACTCGACAATCCGAATTCTTCTTTGTAGTTCTTGTTTTTTGATAAAAGTCCCGCCAAATCTTCAACCGTGGATGCGTTTCCTTCAAAAAAATCAATTAACATCTGGGCGATAAATTTAGGTAATGCCGTATCGACTTTTTTCAAGTTTGAATCAAATATTTTATTTGAAAGATTTTTGAATTGCAGACTTCCCCCGGATTCCATGATGGCGGATAACCGATCTCTTATTTTTGCCTTGGTTGAAATAGAATTAACTTTACTTATATCACCCGAAAAATCAGTAACCGCAAAAGTAAAATTTGTGGTTTTGCCCGCATTAAGAAGCGTCGAAGCGCCACCAACCATAGATTTAACGGAAAATCCGAGCATCGGCATAGTCTTTGATATCCGATCATAAACAATTCCCACAATATCAGCTTTTTTATCGCTGGATACCTTTACCCGGGAACACAAAAGCTCGCGCATCAAGGTTTCCGCTTCCGGGATTACAAAGTAACCTTTTTGATTATCTTTTATCCTTTTAAAAATCTTTACCGTTTTTCCTTTTAATTTATTCGCTTCAAACTTTTTTAAAATTTTTCCGTCCTTGTCGGTTATCAAAATTTCCGTCTCCGCCCCGGAAATATCATATATCTTTATCCGTTTATTTGTTTCTTCACGTATCAGTTTATGAAAAACAAAAAATTTACCGTCTATGGTTTCAAGATTTTTATTGGCGGCGGGAAGCTTCCTTTCCTCAAGAATCTTTAAAAAAGCGTAAAATTCGGACCAGTCGCCTTTATTTTTTCTTTCCATGTTCTTTTATTCGTTTAATTATTTCTTCGGCGACCGCTTGTATTGCGGGTATGGCAACGGAGTTGCCCAATTGTTTCATTGCTTGCGTTTCGGAAACCCGAAATTCAAAACTATCGGGGAAGCCTTGCATTTTTAATCCTTCTTTTTTACCGAGACGCCTAATCTTACCGTCAACTCTATATGAATCCCAGTTGCGTCTATCTTTTATCTTGCTCCCCCTGCCGCCAACTCGCAGTGTAAACCCTATTCTTTTATCGCATTTTCCTCCAAATACATCCGACATTGTACATTTTAGAGGAATCGGTTTGGGGAATTCAAAATCAATCGCTTTATCTTTAAAGCCTACCATGAATAATCTTGGCCTATGTTGCGGTAATCCGAAATCCGAAGCCTTTACCACTTTTGAAAAAAATGAATAACCCAAATCGTTTTCCATAACCTTTTTGATGGTTGCAAACGTTTTGCCGTCATTATGGTTTAGGAGATGTCTCACATTCTCCAGAAAAAACGCCTCGGGTTTCTTCTTTTTGATAATCCTTACGATATCAAAAAACAAAGTACCTCTCGTTTCTTCAAAGCCTTTCTTAAATCCCGCTTGTGAAAACGGTTGACATGGAAATCCGGCGCATAAAACATCGAAATCGGATATGGTTTTCGGATCAATCTTCGTTATGTCTCCGACAAAATTCCCGGAATCAAAAAGCTCCGGAGAAACGTTATAAAGATTTCGTCTGTATGTATTTTGTGCCGCTTCGTCCCATTCGGAAGCAAACACACATTCCGCTCCGACATTATGGAAAGCCAAGTGAAATCCTCCTATGCCCGCGAATAAATCAATTATTTTTACATCTTTCTTTGACGATGCTTTTTCCTTTGACTTTCCAGTTTTTTTCTTTTCATATTGATACATCGATTTTGCATCAACCAATAAATCAAAAAAAGTCATTTGCCCGTTATCGGCCACATAGTCCGTATCTTCCTTGTTTTTTAGATTATCCAAAAAGCTATGAATGCCGTTTTTGGCTATAATAAGAAAATCTAAAACGGAAATACCAAGCAGTTTTCCGGATTCAGCTATTTTTTGAGCAATTTCAGTATCCTTTTCGCTCGGTTCGGGATATCCCGATGGATGGTTATGCACAACAATAACGCTTGCCGCCCTTAATTCCAGAGCGGGAGCAAACATTTCTCTGGGGTGGAATAAACTCTTATCCAACAAACCGACACTAATGATTTCTTTCTTTAGCAGGCTGTTCCTGGCGTTAAGATACAGACAAACCAAATGCTCTTTTTTCTTATCTTTCAAGTCATAAACAATAGATGCAACGTCTCGGGAATTCTTAACGATAATTTCATTGTTATCCCCTTCTTTGTAAAACCTTTTAACAAGTGAGATGGCCGCCGTAATTTGCAAGGCTTTCGCTTTGCCTATACCTTGGACTTTCAACAAGTCTTCAACGGTAACGCTAAGAAAATCCTTGTTAAGCTTTTTAATTACTTGCTTGGCCAGCTCTTGCACATTTATTCCCTTGATACCGCTACCAAGCAAAATTGCCAAAAGATCGCTTTTAGATAAAGCGTCCGGTCCTTTTTCCAAAAATTTTTCTCTCGGCCTATCTATTTTTGGGATATCTTTTATCTTTGTCATTGTCTCCCTCGTAAAATATTTCTTTGGTAAGCAATAAAAAAACCTTTGCCGCTTTAGACAAAGGTTTGTGTTGTTTTACGTGGCGGATTTACCCCTTTAAACTGCACCACGACATCTAATTGTATAATATAACTATACCTCATCTATTTTTTTCGTCAAGTTTTTTCCTATTGGAAAATCCCGTTCTTTGCTACTCACTGTTCCAAAAAATACCCCGCCGATTTTTTTAAGGCTTTAGCTATTTTGAGAAGAGTTTCTATGGATGGCATGGCAATGCCGGTTTCGTAGCGTGAAATACTCTTCTGTTTAGCCTTGATTTTATTGGCTAATTGGGTTTGATTTAGATCCAGCTCGATACGAGCCAGTTTGATTTTTTTCCCCAGTGTTTTGGCATCCATAATTTCCCTAAAAATAACACTTGACACTGTATACCTTTAAAGGTATAATTTAGTCATATTAGAACTACTATGCTTTACTCTTTACTTTACTATAATATACCCTTTTTGCTATAAAGACAAGTGTTTTATGAAACCCATTATTCTTGAAAAGAATCATCAAGCAAACCCGAAATCCTCAAAATCGTGTTGGTTTGAGAATCTTGATTTTACAAGTCTGTTAGACATTATAACCTCTACTCTCGCTGAGGAATATGTTGAGATAGCCAAAAGGAACCCTAATGTATTCTCAAATGAAAAATAATATTAACCCGGATGTATCCCTCCTCGCTGTATATAGGGTAAAATGTCTTCGACTTTTTACCCTAACTCGGAGGGATTTAATTCGAACTACAGGTTTTTCTTTGAAAAACCTAAGTCTCATTAAATGAAAGTTGCAATATACGCTCGTTATTCTTCTGAAAACCAAAGCGCTAAAAGCATTGATGA
>CAZQOH010000108.1:0-7093 GCA_964594355.1 uncultured Desulfobacterales bacterium | reverse complement strand
ATGTTTCGAATGAGCCTACAACCGTAAACAATGAGCAAATCGAATAGCATACCAAAAAAAGATAAAAAGCTGGCTGACATATTGAATCGTTCCCTGCTCCGGCGGATCAGACATGTCCATCGTCTTGCCCTGGAATATGGCCTTTTTCTGAATGACCGTGAACTGCTGATTTGTGACAACTGTGGGCTTTTGGAAGATGTGGATTTTACCGGCCGGTTGATTACATATAAATCCGGTGAAGATATCTTTGATTCAGGAATGAGGTTTGAGAAGGGTGAAGGGGACATGCATGTGTGTCCTGTATGCGGTGCACATGCCCGTGAAGGATGAAGATTATTTAAAGGTTATCGCTTATGTTTGTTAAACTATATTACGCCCTTAGCAAAGAAGACCGGCCCCAGAAAGAGTAGCAAGGATTGGAGGAGCATAAGAAAAATATGACAGAATTGGCCCGTTTATTTTTTAGGGTTTTGTCGTTGAGGATTGGGGTTATTTGGCGGGGTTGTGGCAGGATTTAATAGTTTAAGGTGGTTTATGATGAAGGTTTATGAATATAGTTTCTTTTTTGAATAGCACATAAAGGAGGCAACTTATGAATGTAAAGCGGTACAAAGTTCAGATGGAGGTCGAAGGTCCGATAGCGCTTTTCACAAGGCCGGATTCAGGGGATACGCCTTGCAGCTATCCTGTTCCAACTTGGTCAGCAGTGAAGGGCATGTTCGAAGCTATTGCCAGAACGCGCAGTGCCTTTATAAAACCTTTGTCTGTGGAAATCTGCAAACCCATTAAATACCGTAAGTATGTTAATAATTACGGTGGTCCACTTCGGAAACAGAAAGATGTGAAAGGAGGAAACTCGTATCAGCTTCAGGCAACTATTTTAGAGGATGTTTGCTTTCGTTTGTATGGGGTTGTTGAGAAGTTGTCTGACGCTCCGGGAAAAACGACAAACTCAGAACATGCGCTTCAAATGATTTTTGAGCGGCGGTTGCTCAAGCAGCAATATTTTTACCCGTTGTGTTTGGGGTGGAAAGAATTCAGCCTTTCTTATTTTGGCCCTTTACGCCCAGATACGGATGAACGGCATGTGCAAGAATGCCATAATGAAATTATTCCGTCCATGCTCCATTCGGTTTTTGACAGGCCGAGCAATGGGCAGTATGCACCGGAATTTCGACAAAACATTGAAATCAAAAATGGGAGGCTGGAATATGATCAATGAATTTTCTTGTATTGAAAAAGGACTTGTCGAAAATAACATTCCTATTTTCATTAGATCTGATGCAATAAAGAATGCGACTGAGAATCCAGGCTTTATATTTTCTTTTGCCCCTCAACTCGGCGTGATTGATGTTGAGTTTGTCCGACCTGAGGACATGACAAAACGATGGAAGGTAGCGGAAACGAAATTTAAGAGCTTTCCAATTATGAACCTTAATGAACCGTTATACAGGATAATTGATTCCGATGCCAAATTTTTAGCAACTGCGCTTTCAATAGTTTTGCGAGACAATAAGTTTATTGATTTCCTGACATACAGCTTCGGTCTATACAAAATCAATTTGAACACTGAAGTAAAACATATCAAACGATTTACCGACTCCTGTTATTTTTACCCAAAAGCATTGTTTGAACGTTTTGCCGATAATGGGAATCAATTGACGTTTTTTAGACTGTCAAAGAGCGTATGTGAGTGGTTTGGAAAGTCTTCATCAAAAGACAAATTGCAGGAACGAGGGAAACAATTTGCTACACAGTTAGCAAGCACTCTTTGTGAAAATTTTTTGCGGGGTCGATTAGAAGATGCAGATGCGGTTGCACGCGCCTTGTTTGGAAAATGGAACAGTAGAAAAAGCAAATTCGAAAAACCAGGTATTCAATTCGGACTCTGCTTGGAAGGGGAAAGAGACGATGCCTTCTCGGATTCCTATCATAAAATTAATGAAGCGTTACTATCGGAATCTACTTCACAGCTTACTGGTAGTTGTGCATTGACAGGGAAACAAGAACCATTGATAACAGGTACATTTCCAGAAATCACCCTTAAAGGAGTTAATCAAACGCGCCTATTTTCAATGTTTAACAAAATCCCAGCGCAATTTAGATATGGAAGAAGTGGTTCTGAAACATTTCCTGTTTCCGAGGTGGAGATACGAAAAATTACCAACGCGTTACAGACAATCTGTGCGCCTGAACAAGAAGGAAGAACCTGGAGAACCATCCCCAGCGTAAAACCCAAAAAAAAAGACTTACTCATTGCCTGGTTGAGCGGAAAAAGAGCGATAAAACAAAACAAGACAGTTCGAGATGCCATGGCGCAACTTTGCTCTTCTCCATCTACTTTAGATGCAATAAGCCAGTATGAGGCGCATCTACAAGAAGTCATTAACTCCTTTACAAAGCCGGATTCCAGCTTTTCCTTTGATGACGTTCAGCGGATTATTATTCTTGCCCAAGCCGATAAGTCTCGGCGAGAAATTGTTGCCAATCTCACGTATCAACTTGAGTCTGTGGTTCAGGGCATTTCAAGCTGGGCGCAACTGGCCAAAAAGCATATTCAATTTAAAATTCCTGTCAAATTTCCCGAAGCTCGTAATATTGCTTTACTATCCCCTTACATTCCCTCTCCAGCGAGTGTCATGGATCTTTTTCGGAGACTGTATTTGCAATGCGGCAGAGTGGAACCAGCTCAAGGCGCCTCGTCAAAAAAGTTGTTTGATATTCTTCTCAAGCCACCAATTGGTCAAATGACTTTTGAAAATGAGCTGTTACAACGGCTTTTAATTAATGTTTCCGAATTACTGATTAACCTGCGTGGTGATCAAATTATTTCATCACAATTTTGGCAAAAGGGTAAAAGAAGAAAAGCTGAAAAAGTACTTCAACCATACTCAACAACTGCTCGTCTGGATGCGTTGGTGAGCATATCATTTTTTGAAATTTTATTGGGCCGCTTAGAAAAAGGGAAAAGGAGGTATCTGATGACTGCAATATATCAATTAGGTAAGTTATTAGCGAAGGCAGATGAGTTGCATCTGGCATATTCGCACGATGTTCGAAAGGAAGCTATCCCATCGCAATTATTAGGGAACAGTCTGGTAAGAATTGCAATGTCGACTCCGGTACAAGCACTGGAGCGTTTAGGAGAACGTATTGTTGTTTATCAAAACTGGGCAAAAGTGCATCATGAGAGAACCAATGACAGCCATATCGCCATGTTGCTGGCGCAAATTGGACGAACAGCAGGAGAAATTGATTTGAGTGAGCTGGAACAAACTGTTACCCCAAAAACAAAAGCAGCACTTTTACTTGGCTATCTTGCATGGGAAAAAAGTAAAAAAACATCTGATGGAGGTGAATAATGGAACTAAACAGAATGACCGGATTGCTTGTATTGGAAGTAATTAACTCAAACCCCAATGGTGACCCTGACCGCGATAGTGATCCTCGCCAGCGGGATAATGGCATCGGCGAGATTTCACCGGTTTCCGTTAAACGCAAATTGCGCGATTTGATTGAGTTCAAAGAAAATAATTTTATTTGGGAAGAAGTCGGCAAAGGCCTCACACCTGATGAGTTCAAGATTCTAGAAAGTCGGCAAAATGAACGTAAGACCGTGAAAGAACAATTGGAAAAGGATTTTGACGGCTTTAGAAAAACTTACTGGGACGCTCGTCTGTTTGGGAACACTTTCCTAGAAGAAGGTGGTGGAGATACTATCCGCTCTGGAGCCCTTCATTTTGGGGTGGGCCTTTCGGTTGCGCCAGTAAAAATTCAGCGTCAAACTTTTACTAAAAAAGCGCCTGCTCAAGAAGGGAAGAGTCGTGGAATGGCTCCGCTTGGATTCCGCATTGTCGAATATGGGATTTATACGGTACCTTTTTTCTTTTCGCCGCACCAGGGACAAAGAACCGGCTGTAGGGAAGAAGACGTCCAGCTTTTTCTAAAACTGATTCCTTACATGTATGATCATACCCGTTCGCTTGTCCGCTCCCAGGTAAACATCCTGCATGCACATGTCGGCTGGCATGGGAATAAATTGGGGACATTCAAAGACTCTGATTTTTTTTCAAAACTGTGTCCTCAATTGAAAGAAGGCGTTTCTGGAGGCAAAAGAGAGAATTACGAGATACTTTCATGGGAATCTGTAAAAGAGTCTCTGACAAGTGTTGCTGACTATAAGGACGCTGTTCAATGAATTACCTTGCTCGCAGCAAAGGCCAAGGACATGATCAGCAAACATATGCGGATCATGTCTTTGGTGCGCTTGAATTCATGAAACGTTTTGCAGGAGAAGCAGTTCAATTTGCTAATCATCTCCCTCAGGACATGTTGTTGCATGCTTTATTTGCTGCAGTGCTGTTCCACGACTTAGGGAAATTGGATTCTATGAATCAGGAAGCTTTAAAAGGTGGACCCAACAAGAAACTTCGTGTGTTTCATGAAGATGCTGGAGTGGCCTATTGGCTTTCGAATGAAACTCCTTGCTTTGTTGCGGCTGTATTAATTTATAGTCATCACCAGGGTTTAACAAATTTTCCAGTCGAATTCGACAGAGAAGAAATGGCTTTCCGCTTTAAAGATACTGAGGGGAAAAAAGGCTTTTTCCACACCCAGAATAATCTCGATAAATACATCCAGCGGCATTTAGAAGTGCTGAAAAATATTAAAATAACAGTTCCAGATTTACCAATCCCTACTAGTGCTTTGGATTGGCGTATATTGCTTTCATTTATTGTTGATTCTGATCATAGCAATGCGGCTAATCACTGTTCACAATATTTTGATTATGTCCTTCCTGACGATGCCCGGTGGGCTGAGCGGTTGCAAAAGTTGGATGAAAAAATATTTGCCAAAGCAGATGAACCATGCGGCAAGAAAGAGAGAGAACGGAATTTGTTGCGTACAAAAATGTATGAATGTTGTCGGAACACAAGCTTAAAGGAGAGGATAGTTCAATGCGAAGCCCCAGTGGGATCAGGTAAAACTTCCGCCGTACTGGCCTATCTACTCAATCAGGCTGTTCAAGTGAAAGATACTCCAAGGCGGCTTTTGGTCGTTGTGCCATTCACCAGCCTTATTTGTCAAATTATTGATGATTTGCGTGATTGGCTAGTTTTAGATGGCGAGAACCCGGAGGAAGTTGTTGTCGGTCATTACCATACGGCTGAATATAGTTCTGATAGAGCAAAACATTTAAGTGTTCTTTGGCGAGCCAGAATTATAGTAACCACTTCTGTCCAGTTCTTTGACACGCTGGCATCTTCAAGAACACCTTCGCTACGCAAGCTTCATGCTTTACCTGGAAGCTTGGTTTTTATCGATGAATTTCATGCAACACTTCCGTTGAAACTGTGGCCTGTTGCATGGCTGTGGATAAAAGCTTTGGCTGAGAATTGGGGATGTCGATTTGCTCTATCTTCGGGAAGCATGGCAGAGGTTTGGAATATTCGCGAAACGAATACTCAAACTATTCCATCACTTATTTCTCCAGAAATCGGCGATGAACTTTTCGCGTTAGAACAAAATCGCATTGAGTATGTTCTGTTGCAAAAACCACTTGATATTATAGAGTTATCTGATGCAATTAAGAGCAAAGATCCATGGCCGAAAATGGTTATTATGAATACAGTCCAGAATGCTGCAATACTTGCCCGCTACTTAAAAGACAATGAAGCCCTTGACGTTATTCATTTATCCACAGCCTTAACACCAAGGCATCGAAAACGGGAAGTTGAAAAAATAAAGAAACGCTTAAAGAATACAAATGATACGCAATGGATATTAGTTGCCACAAGTTGTGTTGAAGCAGGCATGAATTTTTCTTTTAGAACCGGTTTTAGAGAAGCCTTCAGTGTCTCATCTACACTTCAGCCTGCCGGTCGGATCAATCGTCACTTCTCCGAAGATGATGCTGTTTTATACGTTTTTACAACAACAGGTTCAGCATTTAATAAACACCCAGCGGCAGACACATTCGCACTTTTTGAGTGTTTTGATAAAAGTTGGTTTGAGAAAAAAAATCCATCCGAGTTAATGCACAGCGCCATGATGTCACAATGGCATAATCGTGTTGACCGAAACTTGCTTGAACAAATGCTTAGAGATGAACGAAACTATAATTTTGAGATTATAAACCAAAATTTTCAGGTAATAGAGGCGGATACTAAAACAGTTCTTATTTCAAACAGCATTCGAGAAGAAATAGAAAATTACGGGAAGGTTATCTGGCAAGAAATTCAAAAAAATTCTGTTCAGTTATGGGGTACAAAAATTGCAAAACTGGCATTGCAAGAAATTCGTGATACAGGGATCTATTATATCAATGAAGATCTGTACGATGCGGAGCTTCTTGGCATTATGAAATTTATTTTAGACGTAGAAGATTTTTTCAAGGATGGAGGTGCTGTGATTTAGGATAAGATATACTGATTACGATGTAAATTTTCAGGAAATAGCGGTTCATTTAAAATGGAATAAGAGCGTTGTCGGATAGAGCAGGACAAACAACGCGAGAGAAGACAAAATGACTGATAGACAAAAATCTCCCCAACTCATCCCGCCCCATGGCGGTTATCGTGAACTGCAATCTTACCAGATGGCGGAGATTGTCTATGACGCGACCGTGGTGTTTTGCGACCGATTTATTTCAAAGCGCTCTCGGACCCATGATCAGATGGTTCAGTCGCCGCAGAGCTGAAAGCAAAATCACGCCTACGGGGTGATTGAGGGATGCATGGCCTTCGGAACTTATTCAGGCCGTCTGTATAGGGAGATATTTACCATTGATTGGCAGGAGGTGAGATGGAGACTAAAATAGCTGTTTTCAGAGGCAAGGAAATCAGAAAAACAATTCATAGCAATGAGTGGTGGTTTTCGATTGCGGATGTTGTTGAGGCATTGACGGATAGCGCCGATCCCCGCCAATACATAAAAAAAATGCGACAACGTGATTCGGAATTGAATTCCTACTGGGGTACAATTTGTACCCCCCTTCGTCTAAAAGCCCTTGACGGTAAAATGCGTAAAATAAATTGCGCCAACACAGAAGGCATTTTCCGCATTATCCAGTCCATCCCCTCGCCCAAAGCCG
>CAZQOH010000107.1:0-7128 GCA_964594355.1 uncultured Desulfobacterales bacterium | reverse complement strand
AATTTGAGCCTGACACAGAAATTGGGCAAAAGGGGGCGTTTTGCAAAGGTCTCAACTTAACTACTTAACAAGGTCTGATGTTGGATAAAAAAAAGAGACTCGACCTGATTATAGTTGAAAAAGGACTTGCACAATCCCGGCAACGTGCCAAAGCCCTTATTATGTCAGGGAAGCTCCAGGTAAATGATCAGCCTATTGATAAACCAGGTACGCTGGTTTCAATAAATGATGACATAGTACTTAAGGGAGAAGATATCTCATATGTAAGCAGAGGCGGTCTCAAACTTGAAAAGGCGCTGAAAGTATTTGGAATAAACGTTGAAGGGTTTGTTTGTATTGATGTAGGTGCTTCTACGGGAGGTTTTACAGACTGCCTCCTTCAAAACGGCGCAAAACGTGTTTTTGCCGTTGATGTCGGCTATGGACAACTGGCATGGAAATTAAGGCAAGATACACGTGTTGTTGTTATCGAGCGAACAAATATACGGCACATGCCGTCCGAAACCCTCCCCTGCTTGGTTGAGCTTGTTACAATTGACGTTTCTTTTATTTCTTTAAAAATAGTCGTGCCTGCAGTACTTAAGTTTATGAAGAAAGATGCAGGCATAATTGCACTAATAAAGCCGCAATTTGAAGTTGGGAAAGGAAAAGTTGGAAAAGGTGGTGTGCTGCGAGATCCGGTCCTGCATGATGGAGTAATCAAGGATCTTTCAGATTTCTTTATTAAAATCGGTCTTTCATGTGAATCTATTATACCGTCTCCCATATCTGGTGCTAAAGGAAATAGAGAATTTTTTATTTTTTTGACCAATTAAAATTGTTAAACTCGTAAAAAGTCTAAAAAGCAATCTTTTTACGAGAGTGTTTTTAATTAAACGGTATTTTGAGCTTGATTTTTTTACGATATACATATAAAGGATGTCGTTTCAATGAATTCATCAAACTTGATAGAGAGAGGAGTTTAAATGAGTGAAATGGTAGAAAACTTAAGAAACATTGCTCTTGTTGCACATGGAGGTGCCGGGAAAACTTCATTGGCTGAAATTATGCTGTTCAAATCTGAAGCAATAAAAAGAGTGGGGCGTGTGGAAGACGGAAATACGGCAATGGACTTTGAACCTGAAGAACTTAAACGCAATTCTAGCATCAGCAGTGCATTTCATCAATACACCTGGAAAAATCATAGAGTAAGCCTTATCGATACCCCTGGAGATCAGAATTTTTTTTCAGACACTAAAATGTGTATGCAAGCAGCCGATGGTGCTGTTATAGTCGTTGATTCTGTGAATGGTATTAAGGTTCAAACAGAACAGGCATGGGATTTTGCAAACGAATTTAACGTGGCGTGTGTAATTTTTATTAATAAACTGGACAGAGAACGATCGGATTTTAACCGCACATTTGAAGATGCATTAAACATTTTTAAGCCAAAGCCTATAATTCTTCAACTTCCTATAGGAACGGAAGAGAATTTTAAGGGCGTTGTAGATCTTATCAGTATGAAGGCGTATACCTATGATGCAGATGGTAAGGTTACCAGCGGAGATATACCCTCAGAAATGCAAGATTTGGTGGAAACAGAGAGGGAAGCTCTTATTGAAAATATTGCAGAAGCTGACGATGAACTAATTGAACGGTACCTGGAAGGTGAAACCCTTTCCAACGAGGATCTAAAGTTGGCTTTGAGAAAAGGAACAATATCACGCACTTTTGTACCTGTTCTTTGCGGTTCTGCCACAAAATATATCGGCACAGAGCTTCTCATGGACTTTATCGTCAATTGTTTACCTTCTCCTCTTGATCGAGGTTCTAAAACAGGGGTTGATCCGGACAATGGAAGTGAAATGGAACGAGCCCCTGATCCTGATGCACCTTTCTCTGCATTTATTTTTAAAACCGTGGCGGATCCCTTTGCAGGTCGCCTTTCAATATTCAAAATTGTATCAGGAACACTTGGAGCTGACGGTAATTTCTATAACGCAAATAAAGAATCAAAGGAACGTTATAATCAACTATTAGCCATTGCAGGAAAGAAACAGAATTCAATAACTAAGGCCGAAGCAGGTGATATTGTTGCTGTGGCCAAACTAAAGAATACAACAACGGGCGATACGCTTTGCGATATCGAAAACAAGATAAAATATGAATGCGCCGAACCGCTTCCTGCCCTTATTTCTTTTGCTGTTGAACCCAAATCAAAGGACGATGAAGACAAGATTTTCAGTTCTCTTACAAAGCTTTTAGAGGAAGATACCGCTTTAAAGCTCACAAGGAATTCAGAGACAAGGGAAATTCTTTTGTCCGGAATTGGACAGGTCCACATAGAGGCTGCCGCTGAAAAACTCAAAAGAAAGTTCAACGTCGAAGTCAAGCTAAATATCCCAAAAATCCCCTTTAAAGAGACAATAGCAAAGAAGGTAAGGGTACAAGGAAAGCACAAAAAACAGTCTGGAGGACATGGTCAGTATGGCGACTGCTGGGTTCAGATGGAACCTTTGCCAAGAGGAAAAGGCTTTGAGTTTGTCGATTCAATAGTCGGTGGTTCAATTCCTAAAACATATATACCTGCCGTTGAAAAAGGTATTATTGAGTCCTCCCGGAAAGGGGTGCTTGCCGGTTTTCCATGTACAGATTTCAAGGCTACCCTTGACGACGGTACCTTTCATGCGGTTGATTCTTCGGAAATGGCTTTTAAAATTGCAGGTTCTCTTGCCTTTAAGAAGGCAATGGAAGAAGCTAATCCGGTTTTGTTGGAACCTATAATGAATATTTCAATCATTACTCCAGATGAATTCATGGGTGACATCATGGGTGACCTTAACAGCAGACGTGGAAGAGTCCTGGGTATGGACAGCGAGGGGAAAAATCAAGTCGTTAAGGCAAATGTGCCAATGGCTGAATTTTTAACATATGCGCCTGATCTGAATTCAATAACAGGAGGTCGCGGCACATTTATCATGGAATTTTCGCATTATGAAGAAGTCCCTGCACATATATCAGAAAAGATTGTAGAGGAAATAAATAAGAAAAAAGAATAAGGGTTCACGGTTCAATGGTTCAATGGGATGCATTTTTTACAAGGCGCATAGCCGGCCCAGAATGCATCCCATTTTTTTGAAAAAAAGATACGGTTTCTTTTATCGGTGCTTTTTCCAAATGGGCATGTTTTGGTATGAAACCTTTTTGATCTACGATTTCCTAAATAATTCCTCTCTTTTTCTTTCCAGTTCTTCCATATTCCTTTTTTTGCAGACATTGCCTTTCGCTGATAACTCAGCAACAGGGCATTATATCTGATATTTGGTCTTCGGGGCAGAAAAAAGGCATACCCCTCCCCTATTATCCTTGCATTTGCAAATACGCCACTCCTTAGAAAGACATAAGCCAGCAACCTTCCGTATTGGTCATACCTTTCTCTTCCAAACTCCAGACGTACTTTTTTTTGAAAAACCAGCTTCTTATTAAAATCTCTTGCTTTATTACCTAAAGGTTCGGCCTTTTTATCTTCATGGGCCACTTCGGGGGCATTGATCCCAATGTACCTGACGCGTCTTCCATCCGAAAGAACAATGGTGTCTCCATCATTAACCCATCTTACTTTAAAAAGATTTTCAGCAAAAGATTGACTGATTATTAAAAGAGAAAATAGTATTAGATAAACAAGGAAAATAAACTTCTTCATATGCTTCCATTGAATTACTCTGGCATAGAATCAAAAGAACTCAAAATAAGACAGTGTTAAGTATTTCTTATGCATCTAACCCACAATGATGTATTGCACTTTCATCCAGCATCCTTGGCAGGCCTCCACACTCAGATGGGATAAACCCAAGAGACTTTTTCCATATTTCATCGTCTTCCATGCAAAAATAAATCAGTACATCAGTTGAAAAATCTTTAATCCAGCCCACAATCTTGCGATAAAGATTGATTCGCATTGGTTTAAAATACCTCATCTTTCCGTCAAGCCCGGAGATGAATTCACCATAAATTATTTTTGAATCAGGAAAACGTTTTTGAACAATAGGTTTTAGGTTTGGAGTGAAACGTAAGGTGCCCAGGCTTATCCATACAACATTGTCAGAAGATACATGTGAAAATATTTGCTCCACTACATGTTTGTAATCTTCTTCACAGCCATCGTAAATAATCATTGGATCAAAATGAAAGGCTAACGGGTATCCCCATGACTCGCATCTTGCCGCTGCTTTGAGTCTTGCAGAAAGTGAGGCGGTTTGGCGCTCTTCGTTATGAATAACTTTATTTGTGTTAAGTGACCAGGCAGCTATTGTTTTGCGATTGTGACTAAGTGACTTTAGCCCATCAACAGCCGTTGTTTTGGTCTTTAATTCTAACGCTGCATGGGACTGAGAAGAAAATTTCGAAACAAGAAGACCGGAAAGATCGGTCCATTTTTCCCAAATCATACTGTCTGTAAACTCTCCAGTCCCTATCCTCGTTACAGTCTTTTCTGAAAAGAGGATATCTAACTCCGAGAAAAGATCATCCTGATTGACAAAGTACTGAAGAACGGGTGGATGAAAATATGATTGTAATATACAATAGGCACAATCCATTACACAGAATGTACCGATGTGCAGAATTTTATAACCACAACACGTGTAAGAACGTGTTCCAGGACAAGTTTTGATAAAAGCTCCCTTGTTTCGAGTAAGAAAAAGAATCTCTTTTCCTTTCCGGATTGGATCGTTTGCAGAAGAGACAGACTCAAAAACTTTGTGCGGACTTTTGACAATTTCAGATGGAACATTGAGACGTGACTTGATGGAAATGGCTACCGGTGTATTTGCTATCTGTTGATCTATATATAGTAGTTCAATTTTAGTTTTTTCGGGCATGGGCGTCAGTAGCCGTTTTAATCCCTTAATTGTGGATTTTGTTCTTTTTGTTGTAACACTTTTTTTCTTGCCACCAAGACACCAAGACACTAAGAAAGAATAGCAAAACAAATCCCTTCGTGCCTTTGTGCCTTTGTGGCAAATCTTTCTTTGGTTCTGGCTTGTCAGGATTAGGCTATTTAAAATTACATAATTAAACAACCTGTCTTAGGATTTTTTTCATACTTGGGTTTTTGATTATTTTATCAAGCTTTGCCTTGCGCTCTTTTAATTCAATTAAATTTTTAAATTGCAGACATAAAGTATAAACGGTAGATTCAAAATTATTAGGAGGAATAAGTTTTGCGCCGGCTCCGAGCTTTAGATTTGATACATGTTCTTTAAATTCTTTTTCCGCTTTTGTTAATACAGGATACCGTCGCTGTTTAAAGTATGATCTTATTTTTTGGGTCTTTTGGTTCCGGTCTAAATCATCATTATTTACAATTCCCTGAAAACAACTTTCTTTAAATAATTCAAATATAGAAATGTCTTCACGAAAAGCAATTTCTTTAAACATAGTTAATATTTCCATTTGTTTGTTCAAACTTAGCTTTAACTTTGAAAAAAGGTCTGCGAACTTAACACCCACATCCTCTTCTAACCTGCCAAGCTCCAAAGCCATATCCAGGGAGACATTGTTGGAAAGTAAACTGTTTTGAATGGACTGCGGAAGATGATATATTTTTTTAATTTTTATAATAAATGAAGAATTTTCAGGTAAACCGAGTGCAGAAGCTTCATTACCTAATGCGATATCATCTTTATAAAAAGGTGAAAGCATATAAAGTGATCTCGATTGTTCTATTAAGTTAAGCTGTCTTTGAAATGAATTATCCGCGATTGCAAGCTTTATACATTCAAACTTTTTAATACCGGAATCAACCACTCTTGATAAAATATTTTGCCAACCTAACTTCTTGCATGCAGCAATACGACGGAAACCGCTAACGATGATAAATTTAGAAGATTTCTGTAATAATATTGGAGAGGTTATTAGTCCTACGTTTTGAATAGAATTGACAAGACTGTTGATACATGTCTTTGTAGTAATATGAAAGGTGTTGTCATCAGAATTGATTCTGGACAGTGGTACGGTTTTTTCCCTAGATCTCATGGAGACCTTTGCAAAACGCCCCCTTTTGCCCAATTTCTGTGTTAGGCTCAAATTTCAATCCTCAAAATACTCTATGTATTCCTGTGGTTAAAATTTTCGCCTTCCTTGAACTTGAATAAAATTGGTCATTTTTCAAAGGTCTCCTCATGATTTGGGCCGGTAAGCAATTTTAGCGCTTCCATGTATTTTTTGCGCGTATTTTTGATTACATCTACAGGAAGGGAGGGGCCCGGCGGTTTTCTATTATAGTTTATTGAAATTAAATAATCCCTGAAATACTGTTTATCGAAACTCTTTTGGGGACCACCCGGTTTGTATGTTTCTTTTGGCCAGAACCTTGATGAATCCGGTGTTAGAACCTCATCAATTAAAATAATTTCATTTTCATTAAGGCCAAATTCAAATTTTGTGTCTGCAATGATTATTCCTTTTTTATCAGCAAACTCAGCACCTCTTTTATAGATTTCCAGGCTAAACTCTTTTACCCTATCTGCAAGTGTACTTCCTATCTTTTTTGTAGCCTCTTCAAAATCAATGTTTATATCATGGAGACCTATCTCGGCTTTTGTTGAAGGAGTGAAAATAGGTTCAGGAAGTTTATCGGATTCTTTTAGGCCTTCAGACAATCTTATTCCGCAAATATCCCCTGTTTCCTTGTAAGATTCCCACCCAGATCCAGATATATAACCCCTGACAACGCATTCGATGGGAAGAGGTTCAGTCCTTTTTACCAGCATACTTCTTCCTTTAAGGTCTTCAGCATACGGCTTGCAGGATGACGGATAGTCATCCACATTGCTGGAAATCAAGTGATTTGGCACCAAAGGCTTCATTACTTCAAACCAGAATAGGGATATTTGGGTTAATATTTTCCCTTTATCAGGTATGGGATCAGGCATGACAACGTCAAAAGCGGAAAGTCTATCCGTTGTTACCATTAAAAGGCTATCATCAAGATCGTAAATATCTCTGACTTTCCCCTTTTTTAGCAGATTTAAGTCAGGAAAATCAGTTTCAAAAATAGCATGTTTCATTTTAAACTCCTATTTAGATTAAAGTGGAGACCTTTGAAAAATGCTCAATTTTGTTCAAGTTCAAGGCAGGCGAAAATTT